>JAEZHO010000269.1 GCA_023416545.1 Pseudomonadota bacterium | reverse complement strand
ACGCCTACGAGATCGGGCCGGAGAAGATCATCGACACCTATGCGGCGGCGACCCGCCATGTCGACCAGGGCCTGTCGCTGACGCTGTTCTTCCGCGACACGGCGACCACCCGCGACATCAACCGGGCGCAGATCTACGCCTGGAAGAAGGGCATCAAGACCATCTACTACATCCGCCTCCGCCAGATGGCGCTGACCGGCACGGAAGTGCAGGGCTGCGTTTCCTGCGCGCTCTGATCTTCAGCCATGTGCCGGTGCTTGCCCCTCATCCGCCCGCGCCGAACAGAGCGGAGACGGGGTGAGGGGCGGCCCCGATCTTCCAAAGGACATTACCGATGAACATGCAAAGCAAGGCGAAGGCCCAGAAGCCCGCCGCCGCCATACGCGCCATCAACTGGAACCGCATCGAGGACGACAAGGATCTCGAGGTCTGGAACCGGCTGACCTCCAATTTCTGGCTTCCTGAGAAAGTGCCGCTGTCGAACGACATCCCCTCCTGGGCGATGCTGAAGCCGGAGGAACAGACGCTGACGATCCGCGTCTTCACCGGCCTGACCCTGCTCGACACGATCCAGAACGGCGTCGGGGCCGTCCGCCTGATGGCGGATGTGCAGACCCCCCATGAGGAAGCCGTGCTCTCCAACATTTCCTTCATGGAGGCGGTGCACGCGCGCTCCTATTCGTCGATCTTCTCCACCCTGTGCTCGACGCCCGACGTCGACGACGCCTATCGCTGGTCGGAGGAAAACGAGTTCCTGCAGAGGAAGTCCGCCCTGATCATGGAACAGTATGACGGCGCCGATCCCCTGAAGAAGAAGGTCGCCTCGGTTTTCCTCGAAAGCTTCCTCTTCTATTCGGGCTTCTACCTGCCGATGTACTGGTCGAGCCGCGCGAGGCTCACCAATACCGCCGACCTGATCCGCCTGATCATCCGCGATGAGGCGGTGCATGGCTATTATATCGGCTACAAGTTTCAGCGTGCGCTGGACCGCGAGCCGGAAGCGCGGCGACAGGAGATCAAGGACTTCGCCTTCGACCTGATGCTCGAACTCTACGACAACGAGGCGCGCTATACGGAAGATCTCTACGACGGCGTCGGGCTGACCGAGGACGTCAAGAAATTCCTGCACTACAACGCAAACAAGGCGCTGATGAACCTCGGTTACGAGGCGCTGTTCCCGCCGGAGGCCTGCAGGGTCAATCCGGCGATCCTCTCCGCCCTCTCGCCCAATGCCGACGAGAACCACGATTTCTTCTCGGGCTCCGGCTCGTCCTACGTCATCGGCAAGGCGGTCGCGACCGAGGACGAGGACTGGGACTTCTAGGCAAGGCATGCCGCAGGGCCTCGCGGCATGGCGATAGCCCGCCGCTCCGCGAGGCGATCGCCGGTGGCGGAAATGCCGCGTGCCCTGGAACAAAGGAATTGTCGCAGGGTTAGCCGCTCAGGGAAGAGGAGGATCAAGTCATGAAGACGCTCGCCACGATTACGGCTGCCGTCACCCTGGCAGTCTTCAGCCACACGCCAGGCCTTGCCGACTGCCACGACGTTGCCGGCTCCGCGAAGACGCAGGAGACCGCCGGCATCGCCAAGGACGGAACCCAGGCCCCGCTTGAGGGTGATTCCGGCTCGCAGGTGAAGACGGAAAGCGCCACCGGCACCACGACGACCAGCGCCGACGCCCTCGCGAAAGCGCCCCAGAAGGACGGTCAGACCATGCCGATGGGCGAGACCAGCAACCTCGCGACATCGGGCCAGGATGCCGCCGCACAGCAGGACGGCGGCAAGACTGCGGCCGCCAGTGCCGGCGCAAAGTGTAACTGACCGGCAGGTCCTGGATAAAGATAGAGAAAGCCTCGACGCGCGGTCGCCTTGCCGCCGAGGGTGGTTGGTCCCATGGCGCAAGCGGGAGGCACTTGCGCCATGGATATTGTTCGGCTGCCGCGCGGTCAGCCGCGCTTCAGCGCACCGTTTTCCCAGCCCTCGAACTTGCCGGTGAAGAAGTCGACGTTCTTGAAGCCGAGGAGCGAGAGGACCGTGTAGCTGTGGGTCAGCTGGACGCCGCCGCGGGTAAACAGCACGACCTTCTTGTCGGGCGTCACGCCGACTTCCTCGTAGAGCTTGCGAAGCTCGTCCGTGCTCTTCAGCACCCGGTTGTCGTCGAGGGTGGAATCCCAGAAGACGTTGACCGATCCGGGGATCTGTCCGGCGCTGTAGTCGGAGGGCGAGCGGACGTCGACGACGACCACGTCCGGAGTGGCGGCCAGTTCCTTGACCTGTTCGGCCGTCAGGAACTTCGGACCTTCGGAATTGCCGAGGTCGGCACCGGCAAAGGCGTAGTTGCCGAGCGCCAGCGACTGGCCGGCCGCAGGATCGCGGCTCCACTCGTCCCAGCTTTCGTCATAGATGCGGACGTTCGTGTAGCCGAGGTTCTTGAGCGCGATGTAGTTGTTGGCCGCAGCGACGCCGCTGCCGCAATAGGAGAGGATTTCCTTGTTCTTGTCGACGCCGCGCGACGCCAGCAGGTTGTTGATGACGTCCTGGGGCAGGATCTTGCGGTCCTCGGTCAGGAGCCTCGCGGCGACCACCGACTTTGCGCCCGGAATATGGCCGTCGACGAAGGCGTCGGAGTTGCGTCCGTCGATGATCACGGTGTCCTCGCTCTTCAGCTTCGACTGGACATAAGCCTTGTCGACGCGGACATCGTTCTTTTCCGTCAGCTTGAAGTCCGACTTGGCGACCTCGACCGGATCGGTCGACAGCTCACCGGTGAAGCCGGAAATGCCGCCGTCCAGGACGTGGATGTTCTTGAAGCCCGCATACTCGAGCGCAATGAATGCGCGGCCCGGCAGGGAGTTGCTGTCGTAGATCAGCAGCGTATCGCCGGCTTCGAGCCCGCCAGCCGCGATGACGTCCTCGAAGACCGCGTCTTCGGCGAACTCGTTGCGGATGCCGTCACGCTCGGAAACGTTGAGCTTGGCCCAAGGGATGTTCACCGCTCCGGGGATATGCCCCTTTTCGAAGGCGGCGGGCTGGCGCGAATCGACGATCTTCCCGCCCTTCTCGGCCAGTTCCTTGAACTGCGCCTCGTTGACGATGATCGGGTAGCCTTCCGTCTGGGCAAACGCCTCGGCATGGTGGCTGCCAGGCAGGACCTGCTGCAGCGCCGGCGCGGCTGCCACGACGAAGAGCGAAAGGGCGCTGGCGGCCAGTAGACGTTTGACGATGGTATGAGACATGTATCACTCCTTAATTCTCACCCTTAGGGTTCGATATTCGCCGCGAAAGCACAATCAATTCAGTGCCAAACAATGGCCGGTCGGGAGCAAAATTTGCTCCCGGGGAAGGTTCCCTGGAACAATCAGTCTGTCACGGCGCGTTCCCAGCCGGTAAGCGCCTGGTCCCAACCGGGAAACCAGGTGAGCAGCCAGACCTGGACGGTGCGGTCGGCGCCGAGAAGGATGGCAAGGCCCACGAGCAGGATGCAGAGCCCCATCGCCTGCTGGAGCCGGGAACTGTGTCGTTTCAGCCAGTTGGTCCGGTCATAGAGCCTCTTGCCGAAGACGACGGCCAGCCCCATGGGCAGGGCCGTTCCGAGGCTGAAGAAGGCGGCCGTCAATGCCGACTGGGCGGTCGTTTCCTGGTTGAGGGCAAGCGTGATGACCGATGCCATGATCGGGCCGACGCATGGCGTCCAGGCAAGGCCGAGCCCGGCCCCGGTCAGCATCCCCCCGAGAAAGCCCGTCGTCCGCCGCGGTCCGAGATCGAGCGACCCGATCACGCCGGACGCCGCATATTCGAAACGGTGCTTGAGGACGGGCAGGGTCAACACCGCGCCCATCGCGACGAAGATGGTGCCGGCGGCGATCCGGTGAATGTCGGGCGAAACCGCGAAATGCCGCACGAGCAGGCTGAGCGCCAGCGTGATCCCCGTGAAGAAAAGGGCAAAGCCCAGGATCAGGCCGGCAGCCCGGAAGCGTCCCTCGAGGGTGGAACTGGCCAGGATGACCGGCAGGAGCGGCAGGACGCAGGGCGAGGCGATCGTCGCCACGCCCGCCAGAAACGCAAAAAGGAAGGTCATTTCCCGCGAAGGTTCTCGTTGAGGGTGGCGATCCCTCCGGCGTTCCAGAGCTTGGCCGCGCCGGCATCGGCGTCGAGAAGCACGAACGTGTCCTGGTAGGTCACGCCGTATTTCGCCTTCAGCTCGGTTTCCCGGTCATAATCGGCGATCACCACGGTCGCGCCGGGATCGATCTGGTCCCATTTTTCCGACAGTTCCGTCAGCGTCAGGATGCAGTTGGGGCACCAGGTGGCGAAGAAGAAGATGACGGTCGGGCCCTTCTTCGCCAGCGCGGCAAGATCGGTCGTCTCGGAATATTCGACCAGGCTCGCCTGCTGTTGCTCGGCCTGTGCGGCCTTGAGAAGAGGCGAGGGGGCGAGGCTCGTTACCGCCACCAGGGACAGGGCCAGGGCGACCTGGCGTATTGCTGCGAAAGACAATCCGTATTTCCTCAAGAGATTCTATCCGGGCAAACTATCTTTGCCCAACCGGGGCCGAAAGAAACAGGAGTTCCAAATGCGCCATGATCCGGGTCGCTAATTCTCAAAACGGCCGTGGAATGAGACGTTGATGATTTTCCATCGGCATGCCGACTGTGACATAACGGCGGCCCTGTGCATATGGAATGAACTTGATGGCAATATCCCTTCCCGGCGGGCACGTTTCTGAAGCCCGCTCCGACCTTTCACCCCTCCTCGTCGTCCTTGCGACCTTTATCCTCGGGGCGGCCTTCATCGCTTCGGAGGTATCGACCACACAGTCGCTCCTGTTCCTGAACGGCGGGCTCCTCGGTGCCGCCCTCTATCATGCCTCGTTCGGCTTCACCGGCGGCTGGCGGCGCTTCGCGACCGAGGGCCGCAGCCGCAGCATGCGGGCGCAGTTCCTGATGATCGCCATCACGGCCCTCATCTTCATCCCCCTGATGAGCGGCTTCTGGGAGGTTGACCGGACCTTTTCCGGTGCCTGGGCCCCGGTCGGCGTCTCCGTCGTCGTCGGTGCCTTCATGTTCGGGCTCGGGATGCAACTGGGAGGCGGCTGCGGCTCGGGAACCCTGTTCACGGTCGGCGGCGGAAGCAGCCGGATGCTCGTCACCCTCATCGGTTTCATCGCCGGCGCGGTGATCGCAACCGCCCATCTGCCGTTCTGGCTGGGTCTGCCATCCATGCCCGCCATCAAGCTCGGCGAGTATCTGGGCCCGCTGCCGGGAACTGCTGCAACGCTCGTCGCCCTCCTTGCGGTCATCCTGGTCCTCGCACTTGTCGAGCGCAGGCGCCACGGCAATGTCGAGCCGGTGTTCCAGGGGCTTTCCGCCCTGCGGCCCGCCAGGATCCTTCGCGGACCGTGGCCGCTGGGGCTCGCGCTCCTCGTTCTGGCGCTCGGCAACGTGATCACCCTTCTGCTTGCCGGCCATCCCTGGTCCGTGACCTACGGGTTCGGGCTCTGGGGAGCGAAGGTCCTCGATGCCATCGGAGTGCCGGTCGCCAGCTGGCAGTTCTGGCAGGTGCCTTTCCAGGCACGCGCCCTGCAACAGAGCGTCCTCTTCGACGTGACATCGGTCATGAACTTCGGGATCATTCTCGGCGCGGCGCTTGCGGCCTCGCTCGCCGGCCGTTTTGCCGAAGGCGCAAGGGTCCCGCTTGCATCCTACGCCGCCGCCATCCTCGGCGGACTGCTGATGGGCTACGGGGCGCGGCTGTCCTTCGGGTGCAATATCGGCGCGCTGTTCAGCGGCATCGCCTCCGGAAGCCTTCACGGCTGGCTCTGGCTGGTCATGGCGTTCGGCGGCAGTCTCCTCGGCATTTTGGCGCGTCCGGTATTCGGGCTAGACGGATTCAAGAAATCATGAGCAGCAGAAACACCATCCTTTTCGGCGCCTCCCTGCTGGCGGCAGTCGGCGCGGTCGCGGTCGACCACGCCACCAGCGAGGCACCGCGCCCCGTGCTAGCCCATCAGGAAGAAGACAGCCCGTGCGCCGCGGCAATCCCCGCCACGTCGGGGGCCCGCAGCTACGATGATCTCGCCGACGATTACAGCGGCGCGCCCGCCGCGCCGGCGGCGGCGCCCGCACCGGCCCCGAGTCCGTCGGACGGCAACCCCTGCTCGGCAGGCGTCCTCTGATGGACGAGGAAGCGCGCAACCGGGCCAGGCAGGAGCAGGCATATTGCCAGGCGATCCTTGCAAAGTCGGGCAGCAGCGTCCTTCTCAAGGTCCTTCCGCCGCAGGGAGTGACGACCTGGAAGCACTATCCGGAACCGGAGGTCTACGATCATGTCTCCGGGGCGCAATGGTACTACCATTGCCACGAGGACAGCACCGCGCTCGGCGAGCACGGCCACTTCCACTGCTTCGTGCGCCCCGAGGGCAAGGAGAGCCCCGCCTGCCATCTGATCGCCGTCGGGGTCGATCCGCATGGACGGCTGACCCGTCTCTTCACCGTCAACCAGTGGGTGGTCGGCGGCACCTGGTACGGCGCCGAGGAGACCAACAGTCTCCTCGAGAGGTTCAACGTCGAACTGGCGGAGCCCGACTATCTGGTCAACCGCTGGATGACGGCCGTCGTGACCCTTTACGACGCGGAGATCAGGACGCTGAACCTTGAACGCGATCGAAAGCTGCTGTCGCTCGGAGAGGATCCGGAGGCTCTTCGCCTCGATCGTAGCTACGAGGTGCTGAGCGAACTGTCGCTCCGCGCCTGAGGCGAAACGCCGTCATTCCCCGTGGATTGCTGCCGCGAATTTGCTCGCGGCAGTTTTCGCCATCGTTGTCGAGGCGCTACAATCCCATGCGGCCGGTGGGAGGGAATGCGTGGTGCAAGGCTATTCGATTGCGGAAAAACTGAAGATCGGACTTCTGGCGATAGGGATCAGCGGCCTCGTGGGCGGCCTCCTGCTCGCCTACGGGATCGGTAGGGGCGATCTCGCCGCCACCGTCTGGACCCTTGGCGTCCTGCCGGTCCTCGCGGCCCTTCTGATCGAGATCGTCCGCAGCCTTTTGCGGGGCGAGGTGGGCCTCGATATCGTCGCCGCCCTTTCCATGTCGTCCGCCCTGCTTTTCGGGGAAACGCTCGCCGCCGCCGTGGTCGCGGTCATGTATTCCGGCGGCACGTTTCTGGAAAGCTTCGCCGAGGGCCGGGCCCGGCGCGAGATGCGCAGCCTGCTCTCGCGCGTCCCCCGTACGGCAACGCGCTACGCAGACGGGGCACTGGAAGAGGTGCCGCTGGACGCGATCGCGCCGGGCGACCGGCTGCTGATCCGCCAGGGCGATGTCGTCCCCGTCGACGGAACTGTGGGATCGGGCATCGCCTTCCTGGACACGTCGGCCCTGACGGGGGAATCGCTGCCGGTCAAGGTGGCGGAGGGCCGCGAAGCCATGAGCGGCTCCACCAATTCCGGGGAGGCCTTCGACCTCGTCGCGACACGGCCCGCCAGGGAGAGCACCTATGCGGGTATCGTGCGCCTTGTCGAGCAAGCCCAGGCGTCCAAGGCGCCGATGTCGAGGCTCGCCGACAAGTGGTCGCTCGCCTTCCTGCTGGTCACGGTGGCGATCGCCTTTTCGGCCTGGTGGCTGACGGGCGATCCCATTCGAGCCGTTGCCGTCCTCGTGGTCGCGACACCGTGCCCGCTGATCCTCGCCGTGCCCGTGGCGCTGGTGGCGGGCCTTTCCCGCGCCGCCCACTATGGCGTGCTGATCAAGGGCGCCGGACCGCTTGAAGCGATGGCGCGCGCCCAGACGCTGATCCTCGACAAGACCGGCACGCTGACGGACGGGCGCCCGCGGATCGCCACCATGGAAGCCACCGGCCCCGTGCCGGCGAGCGACATGCTGAGGCTCGCCGCCGCCCTCGAGCAGGCGAGCAAGCACCCGGTGGCGCAGGCCTTGGTCGAGGAGGCGCGCGAGCGCGGTGTCCCCCTGTCGATCCCCACCGAGGTGACGGAGGTCCCGGGAGAGGGGCTCCTGGGTCGGGTGGACGGTCGCTCCGTCGTCGTCGGCGGATACCCGTTCGTGGCCGCTCATGTGGGGCCGACGACGGTCGGGCATCCGCCGCTGGAAGCGGGTTCCGTGCTGGTCGCCGTCGGTATCGACGGCGCCTTCGCCGGCTACCTGGTCATGGCCGATCGTCTGCGTGACGACAGCCAGGCAATGCTTTCCGGCCTGCGCGGGGAGGGGATCGGACGCATCCTGCTGGCGACGGGGGACCGCCATGAGGTCGCCACGCGCATCGCGCAGGGCCTCGGTCTCGACGGCATCCGCGCCGACCTCCATCCGAACGACAAGGTGCTGCTCGTGCTCACCGAGCGCAAGCATGGCCCGGTGATGATGGTCGGCGACGGGGTCAACGACGCGCCGGCTCTCGCCGCGGCCGATATCGGCGTCGCCATGGGCGCGCGCGGGGCCGCCGCCTCCGCCGAGGCTGCGGACGTCGTCCTCCTTGTCGATAACATTGACAGGGTGCGGACGGGGGTGGAGATTGCGCGGGGCGCACGGCGCATCGCCATGGAGAGCGTCGTGGTCGGCATCGGACTATCCGTCCTCGGCATGATCGCCGCGGCGCTCGGCTACCTTTCTCCCGTCCAGGGCGCGCTCATCCAGGAGGCGATCGACGTCGCGGTCATCCTCAATGCGCTCCGCGCGCTGCGCATCGATCCGAAGCCGGTAGCCGGGCAGGCTCTCCCGCTGTCCCGCGATGTCACCAGAGAAAAGGCATGAACCATGGATGTCACCATCTACCACAATCCGGCCTGCGGCACGTCCCGCAACACGCTCGCGCTGATCCGGGCTGCCGGGATCGAGCCCAGGGTGGTCGAGTATCTCGCGACGCCTCCGTCCCGCGATGAACTGGCGAGGATGATCGCCGATGCCGGTCTCACGGTGAGGCAGGCGATCCGGGAGAAGGGCACGCCCTATGCGGAGCTCGGTCTCGATAACCGGGACCTGACGGACGGGCAGTTGCTGGACGCGATGCTGAAGGAGCCGATCCTCATCAACCGGCCCTTCGTGGTGACGCCGCTCGGGACACGGCTCGCACGGCCTTCGGAAGCGGTCCTCGACATCCTGCCGGATGCCTTCGGCGGCCCTTTCTTCAAGGAGGACGGCGAGCAGGTGCTCGACGAGACGGGAAAGCGCATCACCTGAGGCATCCCGTCGACCAGGCATGGCCGGGGATGCCGGCCTCCCTCCATTGACTTCCGCGGGGTCCGGATGCTGTGTTGGCTCTGCCGGAGGTTCCCGCAGCCTCGCCGGCGTGGAGGGGGCGGGAAAGTCGGGCCGCGGCAGCGGCAGACTTCGAGCGAGGGTGATGCCGAACGAACAGAAACTCCCGCCTTGGGCCTTGATCGGCCTCGGTACCTCGCAGGTCATCGGTTACGGCACGCTCTATTACGCCTTCAGCGTCCTTGTTCCCGCGATCGCGCGTGACATCGGTAGATCCGAGCAATGGGTGTTCGGCGCGTTCTCGGCCGCATTGCTCGCGGGGAGCCTTGCCGCGCCCTTGTCCGGAAGCCTTGCCGACAGGGTCGGCGCGGGACGCCTCATGGCGGCAGGGTCGGTGCTTGCGGCCGTCCTGCTGGCGGCGCTGTCGATGTCGTCCGGCCCTCTCGGCTTCGCCGTCGTTCTGGCACTGACTCAGATCGTCTCCTCGGCGGTCCTCTACGCGACGGCATTTACCGCGATCGTCCAGGCGGGCGGCAGGAAGGCGCAGACCTCGATCGTGCACCTGACGCTGATCGCCGGCTTCGCATCGTCGATCTTCTGGCCCCTGACCTCATGGATGCACGGCTTTCTCTCGTGGCGTGAAGTCTACCTCGTCTTTGCCGCCATGAACCTCCTCGTCTGCCTGCCCGTCCACCTCGCCATTTCGCGCCTGACGACGCGCGCGGTGAAAAGACCCCCATCCCACGCCGCAAC
>JAEZHO010000251.1 GCA_023416545.1 Pseudomonadota bacterium | reverse complement strand
CGGATACCGGTATCCATGCCCTTCTTCTCGGCCGTTTCCAGTGCCGCGAGCGACGTCCCCTGCCTGCGGCATTCATCGGCGAAAGCTTCGATAGCCGGATTCCGGGCCGCCGCTTCCTTCGCCAGCGGATGATCCGCGGCGATCGCCAGGAAGGAAGCACCGAACAAGGTGTCGGGGCGGGTGGTATAGACCGTCACCTCGGAATGGCCTGCGGGGGCGGTTTCCTTCACCAGTTCCCAACGGATCGTCATCCCTTCCGAACGGCCGATCCAGTTCTTCTGCATCAGGCGGACCTTTTCAGGCCACTGGTCGAGCGTCTCCAGTGCATCCAGCAGGTCCTGGCTGAAATCGGTGATCTTGAAGAACCACTGCACCAGCTCGCGTTGTTCGACCAGCGCACCGGAGCGCCAGCCGCGACCGTCGATGACCTGTTCGTTGGCGAGGACGGTGTGGTCGACGGGATCCCAGTTGACCTTGGAGAGCTTCCGGTAGACGAGGCCCTTTTCCAGCATGTCGAGGAAAAGATACTGCTGCTGCTGGTAGTATTCGACATCGCAGGTGGCGAATTCGCGCGACCAGTCGAGCGACAGGCCCATCGCCTTCAGCTGCAACTTCATCGACGCGATATTCTGGTAGGTCCACTCCTTGGGGTGGACCTTGTTGTCGCGGGCTGCGTTTTCGGCGGGCATACCGAAGGCATCCCAGCCCATGGGGTGAAGGACGTTATAACCCCTCGCCCGCTTGTAGCGCGCCACCACGTCGCCCAGGGCGTAGTTGCGGACATGGCCCATGTGAATGCGGCCCGACGGATAGGGGAACATCTCGAGGACGTAATACTTCTCGCGCGGATCGGCGTTGTCGGTCTCGAAGACCTTCGCCTCGCTCCAGAGCTTCTGCCAGCGCGGCTCGGCGTCGCGCGGATTGTAACGTTCACTCGCCATTTCTATGATATTCCGAAAATGCAACTGGGATGGGCGACCTTCATCATGAAAGCCCCCAAGCGTCAAGTTTTCAGGGTGTCGCAGCGGGTAAAGTTTGGCTTCGGCACGCGTGCGTCACTTGGCATGCGGGCGCGTGCCGGTTAAGTCCTCCGCGGCATTCGAGCACCGGCAGGAAAGGGATTGCGATGACCTCGGCGGAACGACTGAAGGATGTGCAGGCGCGGATCGCCGACGCGGAGCGACGGGCCAAACGCGCGCCCGGAGCGGTGTCGCTGGTGGCCGTCTCCAAAACCTTCGATGCGGAGGAAATACGGCCGGTTATAGCCGCCGGGCAGCGGGTCTTCGGCGAAAATCGTGTCCAGGAAAGCCAGGGCAAGTGGCCGGCCCTGAAGGAAGAGTTCACCGACATCGAACTCCACCTGATCGGCCCGCTTCAATCCAACAAGGTGGCCGATGCCGTGGCGCTCTTCGATGTCATCGAGACCGTCGACCGGGAGAAGATAGCCCGGGCGCTCGCCGAGGAAATGCAGAAGCAGGGCCGGCAGCCTCGCCTTTTCGTGCAGGTCAACACCGGGCTTGAGCCGCAGAAGGCAGGCATTCCGCCCAAGGAGACGGTGGCATTCGTCGATTTCTGCCGGAACGAACTCGGGCTCTCCGTGGCGGGGCTGATGTGCATCCCTCCCGCAGACGAAAATCCGGGCCCGCATTTTGCCCTCCTCGCCAAGCTGGCCGACCAGTGCGGGGTAAGGGAGCTTTCAATGGGAATGTCGGGGGACTTCGAGACGGCGATCGAGTTCGGCGCGACGAGCGTGCGGCTCGGCTCGGCCATCTTCGGCAATCGTTAGGACTGGTTAGCCATTTAGTCTGGCTTTCCGCCGGCGACTGCATCATCCTACACTGGTTCCAGATCCTGCACTGGGACCATGGGAGGAGCAGATGCAGACTAGGTATTTCGACGTCTACCGGGAATGGCAGGCGGCCCCGGAGGATTTCTGGCGCCTGCAAGCCGAAAAGCTTCACTGGTACAAGCCGATCGACAAGGTCTTTGACCAGGACCAGGGCGTCTATGGACGCTGGTTCGTCGGCGGTGAGACGAACACCTGCTACAATTGCATAGACCGTCACACGATCGGTGGACGAGGCGCCCAGACGGCGCTGATCTACGACAGCGCCATGAACGGCGGCAAGAGGACGTTTACCTATGACGAGATGCTCGTCGAGGTACAGGCGGTCGCCGCGGTGCTCCGCAACCATGGTGTCGGAAAGGGCGACCGGGTCGTTATCTACATGCCGATGGTTCCGGAGGCGGTGTTCTCGATGCTGGCCTGCGCACGGCTAGGCGCAGTCCATTCCGTCGTCTTCGGCGGATTTGCCGCCCACGAACTCGCCGCCCGGATCGACGATTGTGGGGCCAAGGTGGTGATCAGCGCAAGCTGCGGGCTGGAGCCTGGCCGGGTGGTTGCCTACAAGCCGTTGCTCGACCAGGCGCTGGACATGGCAAAGGTGAAGCCCGATGCCTGCCTGATCCTGCAGCGGGACGAATTGCATGCGCCGCTCCGCTACGGCCACGGGGATGTCGACTTCCGCCAGGCGGTGGAACGCGAGAAGGTCAACGGAACCGTGGTGGAATGCGAGTCCGTGGCGGCGACCGATCCGCTCTACGTGCTCTATACGTCCGGAACGACCGGGCAGCCGAAGGGCGTCATCCGCGACAATGGCGGTCACATGGCAGCGCTCGCCTGGTCAATGAAGAACCTCTACGGGGTGGAGCCCGGCGAAGTGTTCTGGGCCGCTTCCGATATTGGCTGGGTGGTCGGACATTCCTACGTGGTCTACGGCCCGCTTCTGACGGGAAACACGACCATCCTGTTCGAAGGTAAGCCGGTCGGCACGCCGGACGCCGGGACATACTGGCGGATC
>JAEZHO010000260.1 GCA_023416545.1 Pseudomonadota bacterium | reverse complement strand
GCGTCCGTCGAGAGGTCGCCCCCGACATTACCAAAGTCGGCATCAAATCCCGGGACGCCTTCGCCGTCCGCCTTCAGCACGCCGCGCAGGTCATCGATCGCCTGATCGAGCTCGCCGCCTGCGACGTCAGGCAGTGCGACGTCCTCTTCGGTCTTTGGTGTCTTCTTCGTAGCCATGTTGCTCATTATTCCCGTTGAAACTTGCGTCAACCTGCCGTGCGGATGGAGAGGTTCCGCCCGGCGCTATCCCATCAGATGATCAAGAATTTCGTCATCGGTGCTGATGTTGTCCTTCACCCGGACCGTATACCGTTCGCCCGAGCGGCCGAGTTCGCAGGCGTACATCTCCATCCCGTTGGCACGGACCTGCACGGTCACGTCGCCCTTGTCCTGGAAGGCGATGACGTCGCCTGCAGCCAGCCTCGATATGATGCCGAGGGTGAGGCTCTGTAGGCGGACCCGTGCCTCGAGCGTCACCTGCGAGCGGCGTACCTGCTCGGTCAGCCGCTCGTGCCATTCGTCCTTGGCCTTGGAGGATTGCCCCTTCGCCTTCGGCATCGCGACCCTGGTCTTCAGGAAGGCGCGCTGCGGAATGACGAGGGCGAGTTCGGACGTAACCTTTCCAAGTTCCACCACGAGACGGATGGCAACGCCGAACTCGGGGGCCAGCGCCTCGTCCGGCTGCGGGCGGTCCTCGAAATTGTGGACCCGCTCCAGGGTGGTCTCGAAGCCGCCTTGGGCGTTGACGCCGGAGCGCAGGACCTCACCCATCTTGCCGAGCACCATCTGCGCGAGATCGAGTTCGATCTCCGAGAGCGGCCGTTCAAACGGCTGGTCTATGGTTTCCGGCAATGCGCCCAGCATGCGCTCCATCAACGCGATGACGAAGCTGTTCCCGCAGGCCAGGACATAGTTGGGAGACCAGTTGCGCAGCGAGCCGTCCACCAGCGAGAACGTGTCGCCGAGATCGGCGACCAGGTCGGTCATCAGCCCGGAAGAGCAGCCCGTATAGGACACGTCGATGGGGATGCCGGTCTCGCTGTGGAAGACATCCGGCAGGAAGTCGGAATAGAGCCGGCCGAAGTCGGCACTGATCTTCTCGATCGTGCTCCGGTCTCCAAGTCCGCCCGTCAGCTTCGCGAGAAGCGCGAAATCCATGGGCGCGGTGGGGAACTGCCTGGCTTCGGTCGTGGTCATCATGCCGCCTTGTTCTCACCGCCCGGATTCATCATTTCCTGCTCGACCGCATCGATCGAGGGGCGCTCGTAGTTGGAGATGGTCTTGCGTCCGTATTCCAGCGCCACCTGCGGGACAGAGCCGTTCATGTAGGCGAGAAGCGTCTGCTTCACGATGATGAAGAGGCGGTGCTGCTTGGTGCGAACGATCTTGATCTGCGAAGCGATCGGGGTGCAGACCGAGTAGGAGAGGATGATGCCGAGCATGGTGCCGACCAGCGCCGCGCCGATCAGGCCGCCCAGGACCTCCGGCGTTTCGTTGATCTTGCCCAGTGCCTTGATGACGCCGAGAACCGCCGCGACGATACCGATCGCGGGGAAGCTGTCGCCCATCTGCGCGATCGCGTTGTACGGCTTCATCTTGTCATGGAGAAGCGTTTCGAGCTCTTCGTCCATGAGCGCCTCGATCTCGTGGGAACGGGCATTGCCGATGATGATCAGCCGGACGTAGTCGCAGATGAACGCCGTCAGTTCCTTGTTCTTCAGGAGATTGGGTGCGGTCTGGAAGATCGGCGATTCTTCCGGATTGTCGATGTGCGCCTCGATCTCGTTGCGCGACTTCGTGCGCAGGTCGCGCATCAGGGAGTAGAGCACGCCGAGGACGTCGAGGTAGTTGCGCTCCTTCGGCACGGCGTTCTTGAACACCTCGCCGAGCGCCTTGCCGGAGTCCTTCACGACCTTCATCGGGTTCGCGACGATGAAGCCTCCCAGGCCGGCCCCGCCGATGATCACCAGTTCGAACGGCTGGAAGAGTACGTCCAGATGCCCGCCCATGGCCATATAGCCACCGATGATGCAGCCGAACGTAATCACCATTCCGATTAGAATATTCATCCGGGTACCCACACAGAAGTTGAGACTGTCCCATTGGGGATACGGTCTCTGGCTTGCGCGAGGCTGGCTCGAAGCCCGCAAGCCCATGGAGATCGACGGGGCCGAGGTACAGCCTCGCACAAGTCTTCCATCATAGAGCTTGCCTCAGAATATGGGTGCACTCCGGCATACCGCCGTTTCACCAGTCCTGGGGGATCCGACATGATCACGACCTATGCCAGCTATGCGATGATCAGCAGGGACCTGCCGAGCTCGCTGGCGCGTGTCGCCGAGAAGCCGGATGTGGCGCGCGAGACCGAATATTACCTCGCCAATATCGGCAAGATAAAATCGGTCGACGACTTCATGGCCGATGGCCGCATCTACAACTACGCCCTCAAGGCCCACGGGCTGGAGGACATGGCCTATGCAAAGGCCTTCATCCGCAAGGTGCTGACCGAAGGTGTCGCCGACAGCGAGGCATTCGCGCGCAAGCTGGCCGACGGCCGCTATGCCGCCCTCGCGGAGACCTTCGACTTTCATGCACATGGCGCCGA
>JAEZHO010000155.1 GCA_023416545.1 Pseudomonadota bacterium | reverse complement strand
CATTGCTTCGCGACCGGTGGCGATCGGCAAAGGGTTCCTCGTCGATCCGGTGAGGGCGGTAGGTGCCGAAGTAGAAGAGCTGGATCGACGACAGGATTGCCGGCAGTGCCCAGAAGGCAAGCATCGTGGGAAAACGCTCGCGCAGGATCACCAGATAGATCGCCACCGCGATGCAAAGTATGCCGAACTCGCGCCAGCCGAAGTAGTGGCGGAAAAATTTCAGGTACCAGGGCCAGAAGCTCGAGGGATGATCGGCATCGAAATCCGGATCGTCCTCCGTTCCGGCGTGGCGGTGGTGCGCATGGTGGCTCTCGTAGAGCCTGTCGTAGGAAAAGCCGGCGTAGACGAAGACGCAAAAGCGGCCGATAGCACTGTTCAGCCGCGGGTAGGGCGGTGCAAGCGATCCGTGCATCGTGTCGTGGGCGATGATGAAAAGACCGACGCTGAGCCAGCACTGGAGCGCGATGACGAGCGGGGCTGCCCACAATCGGTACGGCTGCGTCCAGTCGACGAGGAAGATCGCGGTCACGTGGACGAAGAGCCAGGCAAGAATGATGAGGCCGGCGAGGGCGAGCCCCGTCGCGGTGTCACTCCGTGCGATCCGGACGTCTTCGGTCGCAATCGCCATTGCCATTCCTCCTAGAACCTCAGGCGCAACCGGGAGACCGCAATTGCGAACACCGCGCCGGCCACAGCCATCGTCAACAGGCAAACTATCTCCGGAAGCACGTCGGACAAGGCCTCCCCGCGCCACAGCACGCCGTAATATGCCTCGATGGCCCAGGTGTTGGGCGTAAAGCGTCCCAGATGCTGCAGCCATTCCGGCATCATGAACCGCGGCACCATGGAGCCGCCGATGGCCGAGCATATTAACACGACAAATGTGGAGACAGTTTGAGCCTGCTGGCGGGTCGTGCAGACGGTCACCACCGCGAGCGCCAGTCCGGATGACGCCAGGGCGGCGGCAACCGTCGTCAGCAACCAGGGTCCGATCCTCGCTGCGACCTCGACGTCATATGCCAGTGCGGCAATCGCGAAGATCAGCGCCACCTGGATCACGCCCAGCAAGGCCAGAAAGATGAACTTGCCGATGATCACCACATCCGTACCCGCAGGCCCCACCGCGATCCGATCGAGGATCCCGGATTTCCGCTCCTCGATGAGGGTGGCCGCGTTCTGCAGGGCCGAAAACAGCAGGAACAGGATGGCCACGGCTCCGGCATAATAGGTGATCGTCGCGTCGGCGCCCTGCGATTGTCCGACCGTCACGGTTTCGAGCAGGCCCGGCCCGCCTTTCATCCCGTCGTTGCGGCCCTCTCGCGAGAGAGCCTCGACCACCGCCGAGAGTCGCGCCGCCTGCTCCGGCGTGAACCCGCCGACCGCTGCCTCGACGCCTGCGGCCGCACGGGACAAAACCAGATCCGGAAGTCTCCGGGCGACCACCGACTGCACCTGACCGGACAGCATCGCGCCGGCCATGAGTTTCGATGGCTCCACCAGCACCGTAATGGCAGGGGCTTGGTCGTCTTCCGGGTCGGGCCCGATCACGATCCCAGCGTCCGCGACGCCGTTTTCGACAAGCCTTGCGACGTCCGCCCTGCTTGACCGTGTCGGGTCGAGGACACGCAGCGACGGTTCTCCTCGCAGGGCGTCTTCGAGCCGCAGGGAGACCGGGCTCGTCCCCGGTTGCGCGATGGCGATGTTGAGTTGCGGCCGGTCGCTCGTCGTCGCCGCGAAGATCGAGGCGAAGATCAGGAAGATGGCCGGCGGGAGCACGAAGGCCAGGATAAGCGCACCCCGGTCGCGGAGCAGCCCGAGCGCCATGACGCGGATCATCGCCAGGATCATGCCGCGTCCTCTCCCATCGTCATGCCGATACGCTGGGAATGGCGCATGAAGAGGGTCTCGAGATTGGGTTTGCGGTAGCGGACCTCCTTCGGCGCGATGCCGGCGCGCGCAAGATCCGCGGCGAGATCGGAAGGGGACCGATCGCCGATCAAGCTCCAGCTCAGCGGGCCGCCGTTCGGGGTAAAGCCCAGCTGCCGCATCACGTTTTGATGGGTGGCCGAGGGGGATGTGCCGAACTCCAGCAGGATCTCTCCCTTGTCCTGGAACGCTTCCTCCAGCAGTTCCCGCGGATACCCTTGCGGGGAGATCGTGCCGTCATGCATGAGACCCACCTTGGTGCACAGGATCTCCGCCTGATAGAGGTCATGGGTCACCAGCAGGATGCCCATGCCGAGCCCGCTCAGTTTCTGGATGACGCTCTGCAGGCCGTTGCGGGCCTCGAGGTCCACGCCGACCATCGGTTCGTCGAGGATGAGAAGCGCGGGCAGATGGAGGATCGCGGCGGCGATATTGGCGCGTCGCTTCCATCCGCCGGAAAGGATGTCGACGCGATCTGACATCCGCGCCCGCAGATTGGCAGCCTCGCTGACGTCATCGATGGCGGCTTCCGTTTCCCTGCTGCTCAACCCGGCCAGGCGCCCGAATACCTGCAGGTTTTCGCGGATGGTGAGATGCGGATAGAGCGCGATCTCCTGCGGCACGAGGCCGATCTGGCGGAACATTTCCGCGCCCGTCTCCCGTCCGGCGATCCTGATGCGTCCGCGGGCCGGCCGCACCCGTCCGCAGATGGTGCGGATCAGTGTTGTCTTCCCCGCGCCGTTCGGGCCCAGAAGCCCGTAGATTTCGCCAGGGTCTATGGTGACGTCGACATCGTGCAGGACCTCCGTGTCACCATAGCACACACGCAGATTGCTGACCTCGAGCGCGGCAGGTTTCCCGATCAAGACACATTATTCCGGTTGGTCTCTCCAGGCATGGTCGTTTCCCCCTGCTGCTCCGATCCCGGCATCTCGCCGGACGCTCGCCCGCAGGCCGGTCGGGCGAGGCGGGCGAAACGAAGAACATGGAGGGCTTGCCGCGACTGTCAAATGTTAAAGCGGAACGATGGCGGGCACGCCCGACTGTCGCATCCCCAGGGCCGTAGGCGGGCGGGGAGCGCTACTTCACGATCAGGATCTTGGCCGTTCCCCTGCGGTCTAGCACATTCGTCGCGACGTCGTTTCCATATCGATGCATGCGGAAATCGGCATGGGACGAGCCCAGTTGCACGTTTCGAAGGACGATCTCGTCCAGGAAGGCGGGCAGGATCGGATTGCGGAAACGTA
>JAEZHO010000464.1 GCA_023416545.1 Pseudomonadota bacterium | reverse complement strand
GCCGCGCTTCGCCGGTTTCCATGTAGACGGTCAGCTTGCAGCCCTTGAAGACGTTGGGTCCCTCGGAGAGCACGACCTGGTCGCCCGTCAGGATGAAGGTCTGGGACGCCATGTCGAACTCGCCCTGATCGGCGGTTGCCTGCTGCGTCCCCGAGTTGAGGAGAACCGTGTCGTCGAGGTAGATCTTGTCGATGTCCGCGTTGCCGCCGGTCATCGAGGCGCCTTCGCCGGTATAGAGCACCGTCATCTTGCCGGCCCGCATGGTGGTCGTGCCTTGGACCACCTTCACATTGCCGGTGAAATAGGCCTTCTTTTCCTGCTCCTTGATCTCAAGCTGGTCGCTCTCGATCTGGATGGGCTCGTCGTTGGAGAGCTTCATCCCGTCCATCTGGCTCGTGGTCGCCTGGGTGAAGGCGGGAGAGGCGGCGGCAAGCGAGAGCAAGCCAACCGCGATCATGGAAACGAAAATCTGCGAAGGTCGACGAACGGTCATTGTACCGGCTCTAGCTGCCCTGGTTTCGGATGGCGGAGGCTTCGATATTGACCCGAACCTGTCCCGCGAATGTGATCGTTCGCCCCTTATCCGTTATATTGAGGGACTGTGCAACAATGGACGCCTCTTCGGTGTCGATCGAGACCGGATCGTTCGTCTGCAGCGTGCCGGCGACAACATCCAGTTGAGCAGACTGGAACTTCGCGGTGATGCCGTTGCTGAGGTTGACGTCGAAGGGCGCGGTCAGTTCCATGTTGTCGGTCCCGCGGTCGAAGATGCCTTCCGTGGCGACGACGCGCGCGATCGTGTCCGCATTCAGCGGAACCGCGGCCTTGACGTCCTCCAGCGTGATCATGTTCGGATTCTCGATATCCTGCAAAGCCCGCAGGGCCGTCATCGAATAGCTGATGCCGTCGTCGTTGCGGCCGGCGATCGCCGGGCGCTCCATGACGATCTTGCCGTCCTCGATGCGGGCGCTCTCGACGGAAAGGTTTTCCGGCAGGTAGGCGCGGATCACGGAGACGGAGATGAACAGCGCCGACACGACAAGCGCGCCGATCGGCAGCCAGACACGGAGCTTGCGAACGCGCGCGGAATGGACGAGCGCCGCCTGGTACGCGTCGACCCCCGCGCCGCCCGCGGTGGCCGGCCTTGGTGCTTTGAGCATTCTCTGCAGCATCGGCTGGATGTGGTCCTCATATTCCGCGTGCTTCCCGATCGCGGGATTGGACGGGAAGGCTTTCGTATTTCTGGCCAATATGGTTTTTATGGATCAACAAACAATAACAGCCAACATTAAATCGTGATAGTCGAGGCGCAGCGTCGCATTATCGACATGCGCATCGGCAGCAGGACAGTCCAATGGATCAAGCGGCAATTGCAGATCGGCGACGGCTGAGGAGAAAGCTCACCTTCTGGAGGCTCCTCACCCTTCTTGTCATCGTGGGGCTCGGCTTCACCGTATACCGCCTTGGCGAAGGCGAGGGCGGTCGCGCCACCCCGCACGTCGCCCAGGTCAAGATAACGGGCATGATCCAGGATGACACGGAACTCCTGGAGCGGCTGGACAGGATCGCCGAAAGCGACAGCGTCAAGGCGCTGGTCGTATCGATCTCCTCGCCGGGCGGGACCACCTATGGCGGCGAACGCATCTTCAAGGCCATCCGCGCGGTCTCCGAAAAGAAGCCCGTCGTTTCCGACATCCGCACGCTGGCGGCCTCCGCCGGCTACATGATTGCGACCGCCGGCGACACGATCGTCGCGGGGGAAAGCTCGATCACCGGGTCGATCGGTGTGATCTTCCAGTATCCGCAGATCTCGGAGCTGATGGACAATCTCGGCGTCTCGCTCGAGGAGATCAAGTCCTCGCCGCTGAAGGCGGAACCGTCGCCCTTCCATCCTCCGAGCGAGGAGGCGCGGCAGATGATCCAGTCGATGATCATGGACAGCTACGACTGGTTCGTCGACCTTGTGGCCGAGCGCCGCAACCTTCCGCGCGACGAGGGGCTGCGCCTTTCCGACGGTTCCATCTTTACCGGCCGGCAGGCGTTGCAGGTCGGGCTCGTCGACAAGCTCGGCGGCGAAGAGGAAATCCGGGCCTACCTCGTCGGCAAGGGCGTCAGCGAGGATCTGCCGATGGTCGAGTGGAAGGACCAGGGGACGAGTTCGTCGCTCTGGTTCGCCCGGGCGATGAGCGAGTTCGTCCGCCTGTCCGGCCTCGGAAACATGCTCGGCGTGGACACGATGCGCCCCTGGATGGGCGAGAAGTTGTTCCTTGACGGTCTTGTCTCCGTTTGGCAGGTTGGCCGCCAGTGAAAATCTAGATTTTTCAGGGGGCAAACGTGATCAAGTCGGAACTGGTCCAGATTGTTGCGGCACGTAACCCGCACCTCTACCATCGCGACGTCGAGAACATCGTCAATGCGGTGCTCGACGAGATCACAGATGCGCTGGCCGCCGGCAACCGCGTGGAACTGCGCGGCTTCGGCGCCTTTTCCGTCAAGAACCGCCCCTCGCGCTCCGGGCGCAATCCGCGCACCGGCGAATCCGTCTTCGTCGAGGAGAAGTGGGTGCCCTTCTTCAAGACGGGCAAGGAACTGCGCGAGCGCCTCAATCCCGGCATGGGCGACGAGGCGGATTGACGCGCTCTCCTGCTCTTCCCGGCAATGCACTTGAAAGGCGCCGCGAGGCGCCTATTCTGCCTCCGGAGGGGGACGATAGCATCATAAAAGGACAAGGCTGGAAGACATGACGAGGCTGAAGAAGATTGTCACGCTGGTGATTCTGGTGCCGCTCGGCATCCTGCTCATCGTCCTTTCCGTCGCCAATCGCCAAAGCGTCACGCTGGCCCTCAATCCCTTCCGGCCGGACGACAGCATGCTGTCGGTGACCGCTCCCTTCTTCCTCTTCCTCATGCTGGCCCTCATCATCGGCATGTTCATCGGCTCGTTCGGAACCTGGTGGACGCAGGGCAAGTACCGTCGGCAGGCCCGCATCGAGGCGCGCGAAGCCGTCAAGTGGCACAACGAAGCCGAAAGGCAGAAGAAGAGCCAGTCGACCGCCGTCGTCCCTTCCGGCACGACCGTCGCTCGCAACTGAAGGGCCGACCGCGCCTCTTCTTTTTGACCGCGGCCTGCTTATCTTCTCGCCGTGGACCTGATCGAAGCCCCATCCGCCGGCCGTGAGGCCGCCTTGCTGCCCCGGCCGTTCCTTAAGTGGTTCGCCGAAAAGGGTTGGGCGCCGCGCGCCCACCAGCTGGAACTCCTGGCGAGGGCCGAGGCGGGCGAGAACACGCTTCTCATCGCGCCGACCGGTGCCGGCAAGACCCTTGCCGGCTTTCTCCCCTCGCTGACGGACCTGACCCGCCGCGGCAGGATCGCCCCGGGCTCC
>JAEZHO010000414.1 GCA_023416545.1 Pseudomonadota bacterium | reverse complement strand
TCCGGAGAGGAGCCCGGATTAGAGGAGAGTCTCATGAAGATCGCAACAGTTTCAAAGCTGGCCGCCGGCGCCGCCATTATCGCGCTTGCAGCCGGAGCCGCGAAGGCCCAGGAAAGCGTCGAGGTCCTGCACTGGTGGACATCCGGCGGAGAGGCCGCAGCGCTCAACGTGCTGAAGGAAAACCTGCAGAAGGAAGGCATCGGCTGGCAGGACATGCCGGTTGCAGGCGGTTCCGGCGTGCAGGCGATGACGGCGCTTCGCGCCCGCGTCACCTCCGGCGACCCGCCGACCGCGGTGCAGATGCTCGGCTTCGACATCAAGGACTGGGCGGAGATGGGAGTTGTCGGCAACCTGAATGACCTGGCGACGGAGCAGGGCTGGGACAAGGTCATCCCCGCGGCACTTCAGGAATTCTCCAAATATGACGGCGACTGGATCGCGGCGCCCGTCAACGTCCACTCCACCAACTGGCTGTGGCTGAACAAGGCGGCCCTGGACAAGGCCGGCGGCAAGCCGCCCGAGAACATGGATGAGCTGTTTGCGCTGCTCGACAAGTTCAAGGAGCAGGGCATAACCCCGCTCGCCCACGGCGGGCAGCCCTGGCAGGACGGCACGCTGTGGGAAGCCGTCGTGCTTTCCGTCGGCGGCATGGACTTCTACAGGAAGGCCGTGATCGAGGCCGATCCGGAAGCGCTTTCCAGCGACACGATGCGTAAGGTCTTCGACGACATGTCGAAGCTGCGCGAATATTTCGATCCGAACTTCTCCGGCCGCGACTGGAACCTCTCGACCGCGCTCGTCATCGAGGGCAAGGCCGGCGCCCAGCAGATGGGCGACTGGTCGAAGGGCGAGTGGCTTCGCGCGGACAAGAAGCCGGGCGAGGACTTCGTCTGCATCCGCTTCCCCGGAACGCAGGGCTCGGTGCTGTTCAACTCCGACCAGTTCGTGATGTTCGACGTCGGCGACGACAAGCGCGATGCCCAGCTCAAGATGGCCGCCGCCGTCGAGGACCCGGCCTTCCAGATCGCCTTCAACACCGTGAAGGGTTCGGTTCCGGCCCGCACCGACGTTCCAGACACGGACTTCGACGATTGCGGCAAGAAGGGCATGAAGGATCTCGCCGAAGCCGCTTCGAGCGGCAACCTGGCCGGCTCGCTGGCCCATGGCCACGCCCAGCCGTCGTCGGTCAAGGAAGCCGTGTTCGACGTGGTGACCCAGCATCTGAACGGCCAGATCACCACCGATCAGGCCCTCGAGCGTCTTCCGCAAGCCGTCGCCGCGGCGCAGTAAAAAGACGCGGATCGCCCAGATCTCTCTGAAATGGCCGGGAACTCCCGGCCATTTCGTCACCCGAGCGCAAGAGGACTGCGCCGGGACCTGCCGGAGGTGGTGCATGACAACCATTGAACCCGTTCCCGACGTCACGCCCGAGCGACCACAAGGCGGGCTGCCGGAACGCCTCGGGGCCTGGCTGCCGAAGATCGTGCTGGCGCCGTCCTTCGCCATCACCCTCGTCTTCGTCTACGGCTTCATCCTGTGGACGGTCTACCTCTCGTTTACCCGGTCCCGAATCCTGCCGATCTACGAGTTGGTCGGTTTCGATGCCTATTACCGTCTCTGGTCCCAGCCCAACTGGTACATGGCGATCAAGAACCTGGCGATCTTCGGCGTCCTCTACATCAGCATCTGCATCGCCATCGGCCTGTTCATCGCCATCCTGATGGACCAGCGCATCCGCGCGGAGGGCGTGCTGCGGCCGATCTTCCTCTATCCGATGGCCCTTTCCTTCGTCGTCACCGGCACCGCCTGGAAATGGTTCCTCAATCCCGGGCTCGGGCTTGAAAAGACGATGCACAACCTCGGCTGGGAAAGCTTCAAGTTCGACTGGCTGATCAACACCGACATGGCGATCTACACGATCGTCATCGCCGGGGTCTGGCAGGCCTCCGGCTTTATCATGGCGATGTTCCTTGCCGGGCTGCGCGGCATAGACGGAGAGATCATAAAGGCGGCCCAGATCGACGGCGCCCCGACCTTCGCCATCTACCGCCGGATCATCATTCCCATGCTCCGTCCCGTCTTCCTGTCGGCCGTCATCGTGCTGGCGCACATGGCGATCAAGTCCTACGACCTCGTGATCGCGCTGACGGGTGGCGGACCGGGCAATGCGACGGAGATGCCGTCGACCTTCATGTATTCCTACACCTTCACGCGAAGCCAGATGGCGGTCGGCTCCGCCAGCGCGGTGATGATGCTGATGGGGATTACGGCGATCATCGTTCCCTATCTCTATTCCGAGCTTCGGGAGAAACGGACATGAGCGGCGCAACCGAAACCGTCAGCGCGGGTTCGGCGAGAGCCGCGCGCATCGTCATCTACACGCTTCTCTTGTTGCTGGCGGCCGTCTACCTCCTGCCGCTCTACGTGATGCTGACGACGTCCTTCAAGTCGCTGGCGGAGATCCGCGCGGGCGACATGCTGGCCCTTCCGGCCGATCCCTCCTGGGCCGCCTGGACCAAGGCCTGGGGAGAGGCGTGCATCGGCGTGACCTGCGAAGGGATAAAGGGGTACTTCTGGAACTCGATCAAGATGGTGGTTCCGGCGGTGGCGATCTCCACGGTGCTGGGCGCCCTCAACGGCTACGTGCTGACCAAATGGCGCTTCCCCGGCCACAAGCTCGTCTTCGGCCTGATGCTGTTTGCCTGCTTCATACCGTTCCAGGCGGTCCTCATCCCGATGGCCCGGGTGCTCGGAACGCTCGGGCTTGCCAATTCCACGGCAGGCCTTGTCTTCGTCCACGTCGTCTACGGTCTCGGCTTCACCACGCTCTTCTTCCGCAACTACTACGAGGCCTTTCCGGATGAACTGATCCGGGCGGCGATGATCGACGGCGCGGGCTTCTTCAAGATCTTCTGGAGAATCCTGCTGCCGAATTCCGGTCCGATCATCGTCGTCACGGTGATCTACCAGTTCACCAATATCTGGAACGACTTCCTGTTCGGCGTTTCCTTCTCCTCCGGATCGGAATCGCCGATGACGGTCGCGCTCAACAACCTCGTTTCCTCCTCCACCGGCGTCAAGGAATACAATGTCGACATGGCCGCCGCGGTGTTCGCCGCCCTGCCGACGCTCGTCGTCTATGTCGTCGCCGGCCGCTATTTCGTGCGCGGCCTGATGGCCGGCGCAGTCAAGGGATAACCGCAATGAGCTTTCTCCGGATCAGCAACCTCCACAAGAAGATCGGCAGCCACGAGGTCCTGAAGGATATCAACGTCGAGCTGGAAAAGGGCGGGTTCCTGGTCCTCGTCGGGCCCTCGGGTTGCGGCAAGTCCACGCTCCTCAACGCGATTGCCGGCCTCCTGCCGCCGACGTCCGGCGAGATCGTCCTCGACGGACAGGTCATCAACGACCTGCATCCGTCCAAGCGGGACATCGCCATGGTGTTCCAGAGCTATGCGCTCTATCCCAACATGACGGTGGAGGAGAATATCGGTTTCGCGCTCGAGATGCGCGGCGTCGGCAAGGCGGACCGCGCGAAGGCGGTGAGGAATGTCGCCGGGACGCTCCAGATCGAGCATCTGCTGAACCGTCGCCCGAGCCAGCTGTCGGGCGGCCAGCGCCAGCGGGTGGCGATGGGCCGGGCGCTCGTCCGCCAGCCTCGCGTCTTCCTGTTCGACGAGCCGCTCTCCAACCTCGATGCGAAGCTGCGCGTGGAGATGCGGGCGGAGATCAAGTCGCTGCACCAGAATACCGGCGCCACGATCATCTACGTCACCCATGACCAGATCGAGGCAATGACGCTTGCGACGAAGATCGTGGTCCTCAAGGAGGGCGGCATCCAGCAGGTCGGAACGCCGGCGGAAATCTACAACCACCCCGCCAATCTTTTCGTGGCCGACTTCATGGGCTCGCCCGCCATGAACATGCTGAAGGGCAAGGTCGTGAAAGCCGACGGTACCCGCCGGATTTCCCTCTTCAACGGCACCGTGGATGTCGCAATGCCGTCCCTGACGACGGAGATTCCCGAGGGCAGGGAGGTCATCGTCGGCCTGCGCCCCGAAGGCATTACCGACGAGGGGATGGTCGATCCCACCGCCCGTGCGGTCGCAAGGGTCGGTGCGGAGGTCCATCTGGTCGAGCCCACCGGGTCGGACACGTTCGTCGTCGCCCGGCTGGAGGGCGAGCGGTTCACGGGAAGGGTGCGCGCCGATGTCGCCATCGCTCCGAAACAGCGCTTCACCTTCATGTTCAATCTCGACAAGGCGGTGGTATTCGACGTGGCGACGACGCAGCGCATCCCCTGAGCAGGGCTGCTCCGCAACAATTCGCGGCGACGCCTTTTCCTTCCGTCCCGACCGGCAACGCACTGATCGCAACAAGTGCGGACCTCGCGCGTTGGTGTCGAAGACGCACCGTGCGTGAGGACACGCGCTGCGTGCCGTTCAGACAAAGACAGGAGTGGATGATGACCTCCCCGAACAAGTCTCCCGATGCAAAAACGATCGAAAGCGATGCCCGCGGTCAGTTCGCGAACGTCAAGGAGGGCGGGAAAAGCTCAGGGGTCGCAAGCGCGAAACCGACGGTGATCACCGGCTCGGAAGATGCGACCGCGCACAAGATCCCGCCGGGTACGCCCGCTCCAGAAAAGGAATGGGATGCGAACTTCGACGTCGCCGAGCATCCCACGGATCGATAGGAGCGTCGGTCCCGCTCTGTGTCGATCCGGTGCAGGACTGCTCGGGTCCGTGACCCGGGCGCGGCTCCTCGAGGTCGAACGCAGGTGGGGTTTTACCCCGTCCGGGAAATTTTCATCGTGGACAATCAAAATATTGGCCCCTTTATGAAAAGCGGCTAAGTAACGTCCTCGTGCATATTAGCTGAGGGCGGGCATATGAGGCTTTCTGCGGATGCGGCTGTTCAAACGCCGCGGAGGGTAAGACCTGGTGGGTAAGGCGCGTCTGTTCTTGCCGACCTTCCCTTCGGTGCCGATGAGCATCTATCTGATGGCGCTTTCCGCCGTCGTCGCCCTTCCGCTCGTCGTTTTCGTGCTGCTCCTGATGATGGAACTGGAGCGTCGCGACCGCGAGATACTCGCTGCCGATACCGCAGCCGACGCGCAGGTCGTGGCTCGGTCGGTCGAGCGGACGCTCCAGGACATGACGACCACGTTGCGCATCCTCTCCACCTCTCCTGAGCTGGAAAATGGCGACCTGCAGTCGTTCCACAACCGAACCCAGAACAACCTCAGGTCCAATTCGATCTATGTCCTGGCGATAGGGCCCGGCGGAGAACAGCTTCTAAATACCCGTCTTCCCTACGGGACGGAACTGCGGAAGGTGTCGAACCCGGCAACCGTCACTGCCGCGCTCGAAACGGGCGTCACGCATGTTTCAGACGTGTTCTTCGGGGCGACCAGCGGGCAATTTGTCTTCAATGTCACGATGCCGCTGCCGGAGAACGTCGCGAAGAAATCGGGGGCGGTCGCGCTGATCATGACGCAGAACGCGGCCAACCTGACGCGCGTGATCAGCACGGATATACTCCCGCCGCAATGGTCTGTGGCGATCGTCGACGGTGCAGGTACGATCATCTCCTCGATCGGGGCGAGCAATGCGTCGCCGATCAGTGCCTTCCCGGAAGACACGCTGAAGCTGATGACGGGCATCAACGGCACGATCGAGGACGTGGAAGGAAAGCCGCGACAGATGTACGGCTACGGGCAGGTACTGGGGTCCACCTGGAAGGCGGTGCTCTGGGGTCCGATCGAGACCGCGCAGAGCGAAGTCGTCGAGGCCTCGCGCCGACTGGTGATCGGAAGCCTGCTGTTCCTCGGGATTGGCATGCTTTGCGGCTACCTGATCGCCCGCCAGCTGAGAATACCGATCCGGCAGATCGCCCAGATGGCCGAGCGCATCGGAAAGGGCGAGATCGTCTCCCCCGTCGAGACGCGTATCCGCGAAGCCAACCAGATTTCCGTCGCGCTCTCCAACGCATCCTTTGACCGCAGCCAGGCGGAAGACAGGATGCATCTCATTCTTCACGAGCTCGTCCACCGGACCAAGAACATCCTGACCCTGGTGCAGGCCATGATGCGGCAACTCGCCCGCCAGTCGAAGGACATGGACGAGTTCCAGAAGGCTATCTCCGACCGCATACAGGGGCTGGGGAAGTCGATCGAGGCGCTCGCGATCGAGCAGTGGACCGGGGTGCCGCTGCAGCGTCTCGTGACCGCCCAGCTCAAGACCTTCGCCGATGTGGCGGAGCGTGTGGAACTGCAGGGCGAGGATTTCCTCCTGCGCGCCGAGGCGGTCCAGAACCTCGGCCTCGTGCTGCACGAACTGGCGACCAATTCGATCAAGTACGGCGCCCTTTCCGTGCCCGAGGGCAGGGTGCGCGTCTCCTGGCGGCAGGAGGACCCGTCCGATCCGAAGTCGCTGCTCCACCTGTGCTGGGAAGAGTTCGGCGGTCCCCCCGCCATCGAACCGAAAAAGACCGGTTTCGGCACGACGATCATCAAGCGCCATGCGGCTGCGGCCTTCGGCGGGCAGGTGGACATCCGCTATCTTCCGACAGGCCTTGTCTGGACGCTCGTCGCTCCCAGGGATGCGTTCGAACGTGGTCCGGGGGAAGCCGCACAGGATTTCATTTCGTGATCGCATCGCTCAGGAACGAAGCGCATGGGCGCTCGTTCTTAGGCCCATGGATGCCGTCACCGATATTCCCGTCTTCGATGAAGAGACCCTCAAGGCCGTCGGCCTGACCTATGTCAGCGACACGGAGCCCGGCATCCGCCGGCTCCGGAAGGGCAAGGGGTTCTGCTACCGGCTTCCGGACGGAAGCCTCCTCAGCGATCCCAAGGAAAGGCGCCGGATCGCCGCGCTCGGCCTGCCGCCCGCCTACGAGAACGTCTGGATATGTATGGACAGCCGGGGCCATCTCCAGGCGACCGGATATGATGCCCGCGGGCGCAAGCAGTACCGGTACCACGCCGAATGGCAGAGCCTTCGCAGCGAGCTCAAGTTCGACCAGCTCGCTCGTTTCGGCGAAGTGCTGCCGCGCATCCGCCGGCGGATCGAGCGCGATCTGGCACTCGGGCTCCACCGGCCCGAGGCCGTGCTGGCCGCGATCCTGGCGCTGATGGATACCGCGCATCTGCGCGTCGGCAATCTCGCCTATGCCAAGGAAAACCGGACCTACGGCGCGACGACGCTCTTGAAGCGGCACATGACCTTGACGGACGAAGCCGTGCTCTTGCGCTTCACGGCCAAGGGCGGAAAGCGGGTCAGCCACACGATCAAGCATCCGCGACTGCAGCGGATATTCGAGGAGATCGCCGATCTTCCGGGTCGTCACCTCTTCTCGTTTCCGGACGAGGGAGGCGTCGCCCGATCCGTGGATTCCGGCCGGCTCAACGCCTATCTGGCGGAGATCGCGGGCTTCCCGGTCTCGGCGAAGACATTCCGCACATGGGGCGGGAGCCTTGCCGGCTTCAATGCCGTGTGGGAGGCTCATCGGGGAGGGCTGCAGCCCAGGGTGAAGCTGATCTGCCAAGCGGCATCCGAGCGGCTGCACAACACACCCGCGGTCTGTCGCTCGAGCTACATCCACCCGGCGGTGCTTTCGCTCGTGGACGACATATCCCCGGTCGAACGGCTTGTCGCCAACGAGCTGAAGCCTCCACAACTGCGGGGCTTGCGCGCCGATGAAAGACGCCTGCTCGCCATCCTCAAGAGCGCGTCGGTGCAGATACAGACCGGGGCGGCCACGGATTCGCTCCAAAGGTGGAGGGCCGCGGCCGCCGAGGCATGATCAGGCGGCGCGGGCGTGGCGACCTTCCTTGACCTCTTCCACAATCTTCGCCACGAAAGGCTGCAGGTCCTTCGGCGAGCGTGAGGTGATGATGCCTTGGTCGACGACGACGGCCTCATCCACCCATTCGGCGCCGGCATTGCGCATATCTGTCCTGATGGAGGAGTAGGAGGTCGCCTTGCGGCCACGCAGCGCATCCGCCTCCACAAGAAGCCACGGTCCGTGGCAGATGGCCGCCACCGGCTTTCCGCTCTTCACGAAGTCCCGGACAAGCTGAACCGCGCCTTCGTCGGCACGCAGGACGTCCGGATTGATCTGGCCGCCGGGAAGAACAAGGGCGTCGAAATCCTCCACCTTCACGTCCGGAACGAGCAGGTCGACATCGACGCTGTCTCTCCAGTTCTTTTCATCCCAGCTCTTGATCTGTCCCGACTTGATGGAGGCGATCTTCACCTCTGCTCCCGCGTTGCGGAGCTCCTCCAGTGGGACGCGAAGTTCGGACCGTTCATAACCGTCGGTCGCGAGAATGAGAATGGACGCAGACTTGAAGTCAGCCATTGTATGCTCCTGTTGATGCGGTTTGATATGTTGGGGCCGGCGCCTAGAGCCGGCCGCTTGAGAGGTCGCGTCCGTTGATCGACGCAGGGACGGCGATTTCCTCCCGGGGCGCCTTCGGCAATGGCAATTCCACGGCCTCGGGCACCAGGACCTGCACATCCTCCGGTGGACTGTCCTTTCGCGAGGCACGCGTCCTGGTCCTGCCGAACAAGCGCTGGAAGAAATTGAGCATCGCCGCTTTTCCTTCTGGTAACACCTCTCTGAAGGCAAACCCGCAAAAGCGCCGGGAGTTCCACTTTTTTGTCCCGGTGAAATCTAAGTTGACCGATCGGCTGGAACAAATCGCCGGGCAATCAGTTTCGCCGCGAGGCTCTTCGGCGGGGAGCGGTTCTGGAACTGCGGTGGGAACTTGACGGGCGATGCGGTTTGCCGGACGGCGGGACGAAACAGACGGTCGCATCCGGTGAACGGACGTGGCCGCGGTCGGTTCCGACAGCTTGCCTGGATTTCTGCCTGCCCTGCGGCAACGTCCTGTTCCGGCATCCAATCGGCGCTGGATCCGGCCGGTCCCGAGGCGTCAGACGTCGCGACGCTCTTTTATGTCATGGTCGTCGGAGGCGGTCTGATCTGGGCCGCCGTGGTGCTGATGCTGTTCTACGCCGCGCGCACGGCACGCGAGCCGCATTCGGAGCGCTCTGCAGGACGGCTCATCCTGTGGGGCGGGGCGATCGGCCCGGTGATCGTGCTGACGGTCCTCCTCTCCTATGCCGTCTGGCTGCTCCCCAACCTGCGCCCATGGTCGGCGGCGGGCGCGGAGGGCGCGCATCGCATCGAGGTGACCGGTGAACAGTTCTGGTGGCGCGTGCGCTACCTCGACGCAGAGGGCCGAATTCTCGTCGAGCGCGCCAACGAGGTGAGGATGCCGGTAGGAGAACGCGTGATCTTCATCGTGAAATCCCCGGACGTCATCCATTCCTTCTGGATACCCTCTCTCGGCGGCAAGATGGACATGATCCCGGGACGCACCAACCATCTGATGCTGGAAGCGTCGAAGCCCGGCATCTATCGTGGCGCCTGTGCGGAGTTCTGCGGTCCGTCGCATGCGCTCATGGCATTCCACGTCGAAGCGGTGGAAGCCTCCGAGTTCGAGGACTGGCTGGCGACGAGCCGCCAACCCGCAAGCGCTGCGGCAGGTCCCGGTGCGGGCGAGGGGCACCGCCTTTTCCTGCGGCACGGATGCGGGGCCTGCCACGCCATCGACGGGACGGAGGCGCGAGGCACGATCGGGCCCAATCTCACCGCGTTCGGAGATCGCGGCAGCGTTGGCGCGGGGACGATGGCCAACACGCCGGAGAACGTCGCCCGCTTCATCCGCCATCCCTCGGAGATCAAGCCGGGCTCGCGGATGCCATCGTTCGGGATGCTGCCGGACGGAGATGCCGAGAGCATCGCAACATATCTGGCGGCGCTTCGATGACGGACGTTCTCGGCGATTTCACCCCCGAGGAGCGGGCCGCGCAGGAGGCGCGACTGCGGAAGGTCTGGGAGACGCCCTCCGGCTGGCGTTACTGGACGTCGGTCAACAACAGCGAAATCGGCCTGTGGTACGGTGTCGCCTCGTTCGGCTTCATGCTGTTTGCGGGCGTGCTCGCGCTGCTGATGCGGCTCCAGCTCGCGGTGCCGAACAACGACCTGCTGACTGCCGATTTCTTCAACCAGGCCTTCACCCTGCACGGCACGGTGATGATGTTCCTGTTCGCCGTGCCGATCTTCGAGGCGATCGCGATCTTCCTCCTGCCTTCGATGCTGGGCGCCCGCGAGCTTCCCTTTCCGCGCCTGTCCGCCTTCGGCTTCTGGAGCTTCCTCCTCGGCGGCATCTTCGTCTGCGGCTCCATCTTCTTCAATTCCGCGCCGAGCACCGGCTGGTTCATGTATCCGCCGCTCGCGACCGACAAGGAATTCTCCGGGATCGGCGCAGACATCTGGCTGCTGGGGCTTTCCTTCATCGAGGTTGCGTCGATCGCGGCCGCCGTCGAAATCATCGTCGGGATCATGAAGTGCCGCGCACCCGGCATGCGGATCAACATGATGCCGATGTTCGCATGGTATCTGCTGATCGTCGCGGGGATGATCCTTTTCGCCTTCCCGCCGCTGATCGCCGGCGACATTCTCTTCGAGATGGAGCGGATGTTCGACTGGCCGTTCTTCGACGCGGAGAGGGGAGGCGACCCTCTCCTCTGGCAGCATCTGTTCTGGATATTCGGCCATCCGGAAGTCTACATCATCTTCCTGCCGGCCATCGCCCTGATGGCCATGATCGTGCCGACATTCTCCCAGCGGCCGATCGTCGGCTATTCCTGGATCGTGCTGGCGGCCGTGGGGACCGGGTTCCTGAGCTTCGGGCTCTGGGTCCACCACATGTTCACCACCGGACTGCCGCAGATCTCGCTCGCCTTCTTCTCCGCGGCATCGGAAGCCGTCGTCATTCCGACGGGCGTGCAGATATTCGTGTTCATCGCCACCATGCTCGCTGGGCGGGTGATATTCTCGGTGCCCATGCTGTTCGGAGCGGGAGGCCTGATCACCTTCGTTATCGGCGGGCTGACGGGCGTGATGGTGGCGCTCGTGCCATTCGACTGGCAGGCGCACGACACTTATTTCGTCGTCGCCCATCTGCATTACGTGCTGATCGGCGGCATGCTTTTCCCGGTGATCGCGGGGATCTACTATTACTTCCCCTTCGTCACCGGCAAGAAACTGAGCGATGCCTGGGGCAAGGTGGCGTTCTGGCTGATGTTCGTCGGCTTCAACGTCGGCTTCTTCCCGATGCATTTCTCCGGGCTCCGGGGCATGCCGCGGCGGGTGTTCACCTATCCGGACCATGTCGGCTGGGACTGGTTCAACCTGATCTCCACAATCGGCGCCTTCATATTCGCAGCCGGGGTCCTAACCGTCGTCGTCGATATGTTCCGGCCGAAGCAGAAGATCGGCGACCTCAACCCCTGGCGATCGGGGACGCTCGAATGGACCAACGATCCCGACGAAAGCTGGGGGGTGCGATCGGTGCCGATCATCGAGAGCCGATACCCGCTATGGGACCAGCCGGACCTCCAGAAGAATATCGACGAGGGGCGCTACTACCTGCCGGACGCGAAATCTGGCCGGCGCGAAACGCTCGTCACCTCGGTTCTCGACGCCGAGCCGATCCAGTGCCTCAGGGTCGGCGGCACGTCCTACGTCACGATCATCGCCGCTATGGCGCTGGGCGGGGTGTTCATCGCCCTGACATTCCACTGGTGGGCGGTCACGATCGTCTGCGCGGTGATCACGCTCATCGCCATCCTCTACTGGCTCTGGACCGGCACGGCCGAAATACCGGAAGCGCCGGATATCGATGTCGGACTGGGCAGGCGGTTGCCCATATACCGTTCGGGGCCCGCCTCGGTCGGATGGTGGGCGATGTTCATCACCATGGTCGGCGACGGCACGGCATTCGCGAGCCTGATGTTCGGCTACTTCTTCTACTGGACGATCCACGACGACTTCACCGCGGGCCTCGGCGGTCCCGGCGTCTTCTGGCCGATGACCTCGCTCGTGCTGTTCCTCGTCTCGTGGGTCCTCATGCTCGCGGCACGGCACCTCAACGGCGAGGACCGGGCAAACGGGGCACGCGCGGCACTGGCGGCTTCACTGATCGTCACCTGCGCCGCTGCGGTGGCGGCGCTCCTCGGCCCCTATGCCCACGACATGCAGCCGACGGTCCATGTCTATCCGGCGACGGTCTGGATCATCGCGATCTGGACGGCGGCGCATGCGGCAACCGGATGCATCATGCAGGCCTATTGTCTTGCGCGGAGCCTCGCCGGCAGGATGACGGCCCGATATGACCAGGACATCGTCAACGTGACGCTCTACTGGCACTTCCTGACGATGACCGCCGTCGTGTCGCTCGGCGTGCTCGGCCTCTTCCCGGCGATGAGGTAGGCCATGCGACATATCCTGCCCCGCGAAATCGAAACGCTCTGGACGCTGTTCACGGCCCCCGCGGTATGGGCCCTGCACTTCATCTTCTGCTATGTCGCGGTGGCGATCTACTGCGAGAAGGCTGCCCTGTGGGGCATCGGCTTCGGCACGGTCAGGCTGGTGCTCGGCGCCATCACGATCCTTGCGCTCGCGATGATCGTCCTGTCCTCCTATCTCGCCTGGCGTCAATGGGGCTTCGGCTCGGGCGACCCGCCCCACGACCAGCCGACCGCCCAGGATCGCCGCCGCTTCCAGGGGTTCGCGACGCTGCTCCTGTCGGGCCTGAGCTTCGTCGCCGTGGTCTATGTCGCCATTCCGCTGATCTTCATCCACGGGTGCTACCAATGAGGACGGCGGCGCTGACGGCAGGTCTGCTTTTGCTGGTCGTCGCATGGGGCGTCGTGCTGCCCTTCGGGGGGCGGCAATCCTTCACCGTGCACATGATCGTCCACATGAGCGTCGTCGCCGGCGCCGCTCCCCTGCTCGCCGTCGGGTTGTCCGGCTCACGCCATGACGTCACCATGCGCTGGCCCTGGTTCACGCCGGTGATCGCCTCGCTCGTCGAACTTTTCGCGGTATGGGGTTGGCATCTTCCCGCAGCGCGTGCCGCGGCCGAAGCGTCCTTTGCGGTCACCGCGCTGGAGCAGGCGACTTTCCTTGGCGCCGGGCTGCTGCTCTGGCTTTCCTGTCTCGGAGGCGCGGAGGAGGGGCGGGAGGCTCGCCGGCTGGCCGGGACGTTCGGGCTGCTGTTCACCTCCATGCACATGACCCTGCTCGGCGCGCTGCTTTCGCTGTCACCGCGACCGCTCTACGGTGTCGGCGAGGTCAGCTGTTTCGGGGTCACGCTGGGCGCGGCTGTCGATCAGCAGACCGGCGGCGTCGTGATGCTGCTGGTCGGGGCGGTCGTCTACCTGCTTGGCGGCGTCCTGCTGCTATCGTCGGCGCTCGGGCCGCGTGAACATTCGGGAGGACGCCTGTGAGCGCCTGGCGCAGATATCTCGTCGCAGCGGTCGTCCTTGCTCCCGTCGCCGGGCTCCTGGTTGGCTGGTCGGGCCTTGTCGGGGTCAGGGCGAGCTCCGGCCACTGGGCGGTCACGGACTGGTTCCTTCACTGGGTAATGCGAAACTCCGTCGAGACGGCAGCGCTCTCGCACGAGGCGCCGCCTCT
>JAEZHO010000385.1 GCA_023416545.1 Pseudomonadota bacterium | reverse complement strand
AGGCCGCCGCCGCCCTGGCCTTCGCCGTTGAACTTCGCAACCAGTTCCGGCGCGCCGGGGATGGATTCGATCATCGTGGCAACCGCGCCGTCATCGGCCTCGCGCTGCAGGAAGCCGAGCATCATGCCGACCGCCTTCTCGGCCGTATCGGGGGCGATGCCGACGTTGTCGGCGACGCGGGTTACGAGTTCATTCATCATTGTCTCCTCGAGGTTTTGACGTTGACGTCAAGGTAATACAATCCGTCGGGAGTCGTCCAGCGTCAAATGCGCGGAGGCGGGCGATGTGCACGAGAAGCGAAGCCCGCTCCCGGCGCATTCCGGTGAGGTCAGGTCGAAGCCTTGCCGACGGTATCCGCCATGTAGGCGCCGCGCGCGCCGAGCGGCTCGGGCGGTCCGGTCGTCGTGTCCTTCACCGTCTGGTGCTCCAGTTCGGCGTTTATCTCGGCGCCGATGATGACGATGATGACCGATATCCAGATCCATACCATGAATCCGATCATGGCGCCAAGCGCGCCATAGGTGGCGTTGTAGTTGGCGAAGTGCGACAGGTAGAAGGAGACGGCGGCCGAGGCGACCAGGCAGAGGATGGTGGAGAACGCCGTTCCCCAGGTGAGCCAGCGGGTCTTCGGCGGCTCGCGGCTCGGCCCGAAGCGGTAGAGGATGGCGATCGCGACGGCGACGAAGAGCACCGTCAGCGGCCAGCGCGTCATGCCGATGATCGTCTGCGCCGAGCCGTCGAGCCTCAGGAAGGACAGCAGCGCGGGGATCACCCCGATCGCCACGATCAGGACGACGGCGAGGATCAGCGAGCCGAAGGTAAAGAGGAGAGAGATGGCGTTGAGCTTGAGGAAGCTGCGCTTCTCGTCTTCCTGGTAGGCGACGTTCATCGCCTCGAAGAGCGCCTTCATGCCGTTGTTGGAGCTCCAGAGCGCAACGCCGAGGCCGCCGATCAGGCCGATGCTCAGCGTCGAGCTGTCCTGGGAGGCAAGCGACTTCAGCTGGTTGACGACGATGGTCAGGGCATCGGACGGCATGACGGTGCTGAGGAAGCCGATCCGCTCGACGATATCGGCGGGGCTTGCGACGAAGCCGTAGATCGACACCAGCGCGGTCATGGCGGGAAAGAGCGCGAGAAGGAGATAGTAGGTAACACCGGCCGCGATCAGCATGACGCGATCCTGGTTGATGGCCGCGTAGAGGCGCCAGAAGACGTCCTTCAGACCGACTGCGGGGATCTGGCCGGGACGCCCCGCCTCGCGCCCCCTACCCTCTTCACCCACCGGGACCGCTTCCGGCACGTCCGTCACCGCATGCTCCCTGCCGGGGGGCCGCCGTTTCCGTTGCCGCGGTTCCCGACGCCATCTATAAGTCTCGAAAGCCGTAACGCTGCGAGGGAGCGCCAGTTGCATGACGAATGAAGGAAAACTGTTTCTCGGCGGCAGCCGGAACCCCGACGATTCCTTCAACAAGGCCGAGTACCTGGAACTGAAGTTCGGCAACCGCCACGGCCTCATCACCGGCGCCACGGGGACCGGCAAGACGGTCACGCTGCAGACCCTGGCCGAGAGCTTCTCGAATGCCGGAGTGCCGGTGTTCTGCTCCGACATCAAGGGCGACCTTTCCGGCATTGCGGCGCCCGGCGAGGAGAAGGACTACCTGCTGAAGCGCGCCGAGCAGATCCATTTTGCGGATTACGACTTTGCCGCCTCGCCGGTGATCTTCCTCGACCTCTACGGCGAGAAGGGGCATCGGGTGCGCAGCACGATCGCGGAAATGGGACCGCTGCTGCTCGCCCGCCTGATGAACGCCACCGAGGCGCAGGAAGGCGTGCTCAACATCGCCTTCAAGATCGCCGACGAAGGCGGGATGGCGCTCCTCGACCTCAAAGACCTGCAGGCGCTCCTCAACTACATGGGCGAACATGCAAGCGAGATCTCGACGCGCTACGGCTTCGTCTCCAAGGCATCGGTCGGCTCGCTGCAGCGCGCGCTCCTGGTGCTCGAGCAGCAGGGCGCGGAGTATTTCTTCGGCGAACCCGCCCTCGACATCCGCGACCTGATGCGCACGAGCCCCGACGGGCGTGGCGTGATCAGCGTGCTTGCGGCCGACAAGCTGATGAACAATCCGCGCCTCTACGCGACCTTCCTGCTTTGGCTGCTTTCGGAACTCTTCGAGGAACTGCCGGAAGTGGGCGATCCGGAAAAGCCGCGGCTCGTCTTCTTCTTCGACGAGGCGCACCTGCTCTTCGACGAGGCGCCCAAGGTGCTCATCGAACGGGTGGAGCAGGTGGTGCGCCTGATCCGCTCGAAGGGCGTCGGGGTCTATTTCGTGACGCAGAACCCGCTCGACGTGCCGGAGACGGTGCTGGCGCAGCTCGGCAACCGGGTGCAGCATGCGCTGCGCGCCTATACGCCGCGCGAACAGAAGGCGGTGAAGACGGCGGCCGAGACGTTCCGCACCAACCCGGCCTTCGACACGCAGGAGGCGATCACCGCGCTCGGCACCGGCGAGGCGCTGGTATCGACGCTCGAGGGCAAGGGCGCGCCTTCCATGGTCGAGCGGACGCTGATCCGCCCGCCCTCCTCGCGGATCGGGCCGCTCACCGATGCCGAGCGCCGCGACATCATCAACCGGAGCCCGATCGCCGGCCAGTACGACCGGGACATCGACCGCGAGTCCGCATACGAGATCCTCATGGCGCGCGCCGAACAGGCGGCCAGGGCGGAAGCGACGCGGCGGCAGGAGGAAGAGCAGGGAGACGACAGCGCGGCCGGCCGCTGGACGCTGCCGGGCTTCGGCAACGACGAGCCTGCGAAGAAGCCGGTAGCGCGCCGCACATCCACCCGTCAGCGCGAAACGGTCGTCGGGGCGGCGATGAAGAGTGCCGCGCGCTCGGTCGCCAACTCGCTCGGCCGCGCGATCGTGCGCGGCATCCTCGGCAGCCTCAAGCGGTAGTGCGGGCTGCCCGACCGGCCGGCTTCGACCGGCCGGTGCGATCTAGCGCTTGCGGACGAATTCGGTGCGCAGCACGAGGCCTTTTATGGTGTAGTGGCGGCAGTCGATCTCTTCCGGGTTGTCGGTGAGACGGATCGAGCGGATGACCGTTCCCTGCTTCAGGGTCTGGCCGGCGCCCTTGACCTTGAGATCCTTGATGAGCGTGACGGAATCGCCGTCCTTCAGCACGTTGCCGGAGGCGTCGCGCACTTCCGCGGACCTTGCGGCCTGCGCCGCGATCTCCGAGGCGGGGCGCCATTCACCGGTCGCCTCGTCGTAAACATATTCGTCGTCAGCATCAGCCATGGTCGTTCTCCTTGCTGGTCCCGCTTCTATGCCTTCAACGCTCGGGGGGCAAACACGGACTGGACGGCCGGCGATGTTCCTCAGTCGCCCTCGTCCGGGATCCTCAGGATTTCGCCACAGGCCTTGCAGTGGACGGCGTCCTGCTCGTGCCGCTGCAGGCCGCAGCGCGGACAGGGAAAGTGGACCTTGTAGGGGCGCACCACCGCCTGGGCGAGGCGGACGAAGAGCGATATCCCGACGATCATGGTGACGACGGAGGTCAGCTTGCCGGCGGTGCCCGGAAGGGTGATGTCGCCGAAGCCGGTCGTGGTGATGGTGGCGACGGTGAAGTAGAGGGCGTCGACGAAGCCTTCCTCGCCGCGGCGGTGATAGAAGAAGCTCGTATAGACGAAGCCGGTGGCGATGAAGAGGAAGACCAGGAGGTTGATGAGCGCCCGCACGACCTCGAGCAGATGGGCATATCCCGCCCGGCGCAGAGCGTGCCGCAGGAGCGGACTGCTGCCGATCGCCCAGAGGCGCATGACCCTCAGGAAGGCGAAATTGAACAGCACGTCCGGAAAGAGCAGCGTCGCCAGGATGATGATGTCGATCCAGGTCATGAAGCGCCGGAAGAAGACCCGCCATGTGGGGGCGACAAGCGCCCTCGCCGTCAGTTCGATGCCGATCCAGACGGCGATGAGATAGTCGATGATCAGGTAGGAAGGTCCAGCCCGCAGGTAGGGGCCGAAGAGGAAGAAGGCGAGGATGGCGATGTCGACGATCGCGAAGGTCGCCTGCCAGCGCAGGGCGGCCTTGCCCTCCCCGCGCTCCACCCGCACGAGAAACTGTCGCAGATCCTGGAGATAGGCGGGCCGGTTGCCGGCGGAGGGAGAGACTGTCATGCGAGGGACCGTGGCGGCCGGGACGAAGGCATCAGGCCAGACAAGGACGGCGGGATATCACTGCACGTCGACGGTGCCACAGGCGCCGTCTTCGCCGAGGCTCTTGAGGATGGCCATGCGGGCGCGGTTGACCCGGCTCTTGATCGTGCCGACCGGGCATCTGCAGAGCGACGACGCCGTCTCGTAGCTTTCGCCGCGCATCAGCACGATCTCGAACGCCTCGCGGTAGTGATCGGGAAGCCCGGCGAGCGCTCGGTCGAATTCCCGGGCCCGGACCGCCCATTCCTGCGGGGCATCGATGGATCGCTGCAGCGAGGCGCATTCGCCGGCACCGACGAATTCCCGCTTGCCGCGGCCGTAGCGCGTGCAGAACGTGTTGCGCATGATCGTGAAGGTCCAGGACTTCATGCTCGTGCCCGGCTGGAACTTGTCGAGATTGGCGAGCGCGCGCAGCACCGTTTCCTGCACCAGGTCATCGACGTCGTGAGAATTGCTGTAGAAGCGCCGCGCGAAACTCTTCAAGACCGGTATCAACTCGACGATGTCCACCCGCGTGCGGGCGTCACCTGCTGTATCCTGCATGGGGGTCTCCTCCTGAACCTAGTCAATCCGCACAGGGCGTTTTGGTTCCCGGATGACGGGACCGGATCAGAATGCGGGACTACCGACCAGCGCCCGCCGGTCGACCATCAGGCCGGCGAGTTCCATCAGCTTGCCCCGTTCGGTGAGACCGGTCCTGTAGAGCCGAAGGACGATCCTCGCGACCATTTCGGGATCGCGCACGGCACCGAGGCCGGCTTCGAGGGTCAGCACGTCGCGAACCGTGTCCTGGAGAAGCTTCAGGTCATCGGAGGCGAGTATCCCAGGATAGAAGTACCGATCGGGCATGGGCAATCTCCGCTGGCGGGGGATGGCAGCCGAAGCCGCGCCACAAGGCTAGACGGCAACCATAGAACGCCCGCGTTACACGGCAATTACAAATGTTACTGGATGGTGCTCGCCTCCGAGCCCAGCAGGCTGCGGACAATCGCGTTGATCGCTTCCGGATTGGTGGAGAGCGTATAGCCGCCAGCAGCGGGGGCCCGCCTGCAACCGGCAAAGATCGCCGGCACCCCGAAGGCATCCAGCACCTCGACCACCTGCAGGAGGGTGGGCGCATCGTAATCCACGTCGATCACGGCACCATCGAAGGATGCCTCGACGAGCTTCGAGGCAAACTCTCTCGAACTGTAGGGTCCTTCGAGATCGATTCCGGCGCGGTTCCACGCCTGACGGACGGCGGGAGATAGATATGGTGGCGGTCCAATCACCATCAGCCTGATCCTGCGCATCCATCGCCTTTCGTACAGGGTGCCGCACGCTTCCACATGCGCTCCAACCGACGCCTGTAGCAGCAGTTCCATGAACCCAGTTTTAACGGCGATGGAAACAGCGGGGCGCTGCCCCCGGTGTATTATCATTTTCGCATGGAAGCGAGGCAGAAGAAGGCGCCCTGCGGATCGGTGCACTGGACGATCCAGCTGCCGCCGGGAACCTCCATCGGCCCGCTCACCACCTGGCCTCCGCCTGCCGTGACACGGCCGGCCGCGGCCTCGACGCTCTCGACGTTGAAATAGTAGACCCAGCAGGGCGCCGGAACGCTCTCCGGCCGCGTCATCATGCCGCCCGTCTGCTTGCCGTGTTCGGAAAATATCCGGTAGGTGCCCATCGGCCCGATGTCGATGTCGCGGTCCCTGGTCCAGCCGAACACGCGGCCGTAGAAGTCGAACGCCTCCTCGAGGTCGGCCGCGTAGAGTTCGTGCCAGCCGACCGTGCCGGGCGTGCCCTCCGGCGGCGCGGGAGGCATGTCGTCCATCGGCAGCGGCGTCATGATGTCGAGAACGGCGCCATGCGGATCGGCGACCACGGCAAAGCGCCCGACCTGGGGAATGTCCTCCGGCTGGCGATGCACCGTGCCGCCGCTTTCCTGGAACTCCCGCGCCGTCCCGTCGACGTCATCGACGGCGACATAGCCCGTCCAGTTGGGCGGGACATGGCCGGCGAGATGGGCGGGCAGCGGCATCATCCCGCCGATGCCGGGGCATCCCTCGCCCTCCCCCAGCTGGAAAAGGTCGTAAGGCGGGCCGCCGTCCATCGGCATGGGCCTGACGGACCAGCCGAGGCCCGCCGCATAGAAGCGGCCGGCCGCCCCGGTGTCCGAGGTCATCAGTTCGCACCAGATGAACTTGCCGTGGGTTTCGCTTCGCGTTTCCGGCGAGGTCTGCAGCATGTCTTCCTCCTCCCCGGCGCACGGCCGGGCTCGCGTGGCCGTGCCCGATCTAGGACATGCGGCTGTAATGGGCTTCCATGAATTGCTTCCAGCTGCCGTCGGGCTGCAGGAGGCTGGAATTGAAGATGCGGTTGTCATCGTCCCGGAAGACGATCTGCTCGCGATACCGGCCGGTGCTGCCGGGGTTTTCGAAGTCCGGCCCGGTCGTATAGAGGCTGAGGGTCGTGCCGTCGTCGGAGACCTCGCCCTCGTAGACCCACATATGGGTCATCATCGAACCTATCCAGCTGCCCACGTACTTGCCCCTGTCCGGATCGTAGCCGAGGGTCATCACCGTGGTGGCATCACCGCCACCCGGCATCTCGCCGCTGCCTTCCGCGACGAACCAGATGCCGTGCAGCGAGCGGACGAGTTCGGTCCAGGCCGGCGCGCCGGCCATGTCCGGCGAGGTCACGCTCCAGGTGCCGACGAGCTTCTGCAGGAAGCCGTGTTCGGTCCGCGGCTTCGCCATCTCCATTCCCATGGCCATTCCTCCTGTTGACGGGGCAATATCCTGCGACGGCTTAGTGGCAGGAGGATGAAACCTCGGGCTTCTCCTGGTACTCGTCGTGCCGCTTGACGAAGTCCATGGTGGCATCCTCGTTGCGCCCGAAGGGGGCGCGGTCGAGGATCATCAGCGTGCCGATCAGTTCCTCCCCGCCGCGGGCATAGGCGGAATAGGTATGAAAGACCTCGCCCTTGCCGTTCCTGTAGAAGGCCGAGAGGCCCGGAAGCTCGTCATGGGCCTGCTCGCGCGGGATCTCGGTGAAATTGTAGCGGACGCTGCCGCTCGCGAGATCTTCCGGGGTGAAGGACACGTGGAAATCGTAGTTGAAGTCCGAACCGTGGGAGGAGACCCAGGGAAACTTCCAGCCCATGCGCCTGCGGTAGGCCTCGATCTTCTCGATCGGCGCCCGGGAGACGGCGACATAGGTGACGTCGTGGTTGTTGAGATGGACGAGCGCGCCATCGATATGGTCCGACTGGAAGGAGCAGCCGGTGCAGCCGGCATCCCAGTCGGGGCCGAGCATGAAGTGATATACGACCAGCTGGCTGCGGCCGTCGAAGAGATCGGCTAACCGCTTCTCCCCGTCCGGCGCGTGGAAGACATAGTCCTTTTCCATCTTCACCCAGGGAAGCGAACGGCGTTCCGCCCGCACCCGGTCGCGCAGCCGGGTCTCCTCCTTCTCCAGTTCAAGGAGCCTGCGGCGCGCCTCCAGCCATTCCTCCCGGGACACGACTGCATTTTCCGGCGACGTGATCGCGTTCATGCTCATCCTCCTCTGGCTTGACATTTACGTTGATATCAACATAACTAATCCATGTCAAACGCCATGCCGATTCCCTTCTCCACCACCCTTCATGTCCGCGACAACTGCCTGTGCCTGCATGCGCAGCGGGCCGCCCGGGCGCTGGCGCGCCGCTTCGACCATGCTCTGAAGCCGCTCGGCCTCACCAACGGGCAGTTCTCGCTGATGATGGCGCTCAACCGGCCGCAGCCGGTGCCGATGGGCCCGGTGGCGGAATTGCTGGCCATGGACCGCACGACGCTGACGGCCGCCGTCAAGGTGCTGGAGCGGCGCAGCCTGGTGGAGACCATCCCCCATCCGGAAGACAGGCGCAGCCGGCTGATGCGGCTGACCGGCGAGGGAACCGCGGTCCTGTCGCAGGCCGTACCGGTCTGGCAGCGGGTGCATGGCGAACTCGACGAGGAACTTGGCGATGCAATTGCGCCGCTGCGGGAGACGCTCGCGTCGATCAGGTAAGCCGCGCGGCAATCCGCGGATCGGCGGCGAAGCCCCGCATGGAAAAACCGATGCGCAGGAGCGGAAAGTCGCGCATCGCCTGGACGCCGGCCACCGAGAGCCGCATGCGCCATGTCTGGCGCTCCACCGGCTCACGCTTCGCAAACGCTCCCGCCGACAGGAGCGCGAGATTGAGGCCGCCTTCCGGATCGCGCACGGAACGGTAGAGGATTGCCTCGAGCCCCGCCTCGCGCGCCTTGTCGGCGAGCGCCTGGCAGGCGGCGTAATCGGTGCGATGCTCCCAGGCGGGACGGTCCCGGTCGAGCGGCGGGACGGTCAGGTCGATTGCGGCCTGCGTTGCGACGGATGCCGCAAAGGCGGTGTATTCGGCCGCATTGACGGCAAGCGGCGTATCGGGAGATTCCGCGAAGAACAGCATGCGGTAGAAGGCCATTTCGGCGATCGCCGTCTCCACCCGGGCCGCCGCATAGAAGACGCCGGGGGTTCGCCCGGCGCGGCGGAAGCGCGATCCCTGCGGATAGCTTGCGCCATAGCGGAAGGGCGTGGCGAGCAGGTAGTCGAGCCCGGCGCATTCGGGGGGAAAGGCGGGCTTCGTCTCCTCCAGCAGGGTCTCCAACAGCGCCTGCTCCTCCACCGTCTCGACGAGCTTCATCGTCGAGACGCGGTGCTGGGCCTCGAC
>JAEZHO010000096.1 GCA_023416545.1 Pseudomonadota bacterium | reverse complement strand
CGACCAGTACGCCCTCGGCTACGGAGCCGCCTTTCTCTGCGCCTTCACATGGTCCGGCTACTCGCTACTGACGCGGAGCTTCGACCGCGTCTCGCCCGATGTCGTCACCGGGTTCTGCCTGGCGACCTCGCTCCTGTCGCTCCTGTGCCATCTTCTCCTTGAGACGACAGTGTGGCCTGCCAGCGGCGGCGAGTGGCTGGCGGTGGTTGGGCTCGGCCTGCTTCCGGTGGGTGCTGCCTTCTATGCCTGGGACTACGGAGTGAAGAACGGCGACATCCAGATCATCGGTGCCGCGAGCTATGCGGCTCCCCTGCTTTCGACGCTGATCCTGGTGGCGAGCGGTTACGCCGAGCCGGACTGGCGCATCGGCGTCGCCTGCCTGCTGATCACCGGCGGAGCCGTGCTGGCGGCGCGGGACATGATCATGCCGCGAGCGTCGCGGCAGTCGACGCCGGCAGAGTAGCCTGTCGCCGATGCTGGCTCTCCTGGCTCTCGTTCTGTCGGTTCTGCTGGCGCTTTTCTATTTCCGCTTTCTCGCAAAGCCGGCCAGCCATCGTCGGGCGGTTCTCAAGACCGCGCCCGTCCTGCTTCTGGCCGTCTACGCAATGGTCGCCGGCGGGCCCGCCTGGCTGGCGACGGCACTCCTCCTCGGCGCCCTGGGGGACTTCTGCCTTGCCCATGATGGCGAGCGTGCCTTCATGGCGGGGCTCGTCGCCTTCCTCCTCTCGCATCTGGCCTATGTCATGCTGTTCTGGCCGATGGCCGACCCGGCAGCGATTTCCGGCGAGGTGTGGCGGCTTGCCGGCGCCGGCCTGCTGGCAGTCCTGGTTCCGGTGCTGATCCTCGTCCTCAGGGGCCCCGCCGGACCCCTGGCCTTGCCGGTCGCCGTCTATGGGCTGGTTATCGGCGGCATGGGCCTGACGGCACTGGCGGTCACGGATGTGGCAGTATTTGTCGGGGCCGCACTGTTCCTGTCCTCCGATACGGCACTTGCCGTGGAGAAGTTCCTCGTCGACCCGAGCACGAGGATAAGTCGCGTGCTGCGCAACGTCGTATGGGCGAGCTACTACACAGCGCAGCTCGTGTTCACTCTTGCGATCGTGGGGCTCCCGTCAGCCTGAGCCCGGCTCCCAGCCGGGAGGCGCCATTTCGAAAGCGGAGAATTCGAACCCCGGAGCCACCGTGCAGCCGACCAGGGTGAAGGCGCCAAGGGGCTCCGCCGCCTGCCACGCGTCCGCCGGGATGACGACCTGGGGACGCTCGCCGTTGGCGATGTCCATGCCGAGCGTCACCGCCTCCCGGTTGACCCCGTCAATGGAGATGTCGAGGCGGAGCGGATCGCCCCCATAATAGTGCCAGATCTCCGCGGCGTCGCGCACCCGGTGCCAGTGGGACCGCTCGCCTGCCTGGAGCAGGTAATAGATCGCAGTCGAATAGCTGCGGTCGCCCCCTGCCGGGTCGCGGAACGTCTCCGTGTACCATCCCCCTTCAGGGTGATGCTGCATGTCGAGAAGGCTGATGATCTGCTGCGGGTCCATCATCGCGCTGCCCTTTCGGTGGGCTAGAAGTTGTCCTTGCGCTTGCGGATTTCCGCAAACACGTCCTCGTTCGATTTCGATTCCATCAGGAGGTTGCGGCGCACCGCGGGATCAGTGACGCGCAGGAACGGGTTCGTCTCCTTCTCCAGCCCGATCGTCGTCGGAATGGTGAAGCGGTTTGCCGCGCGGGCCTCCTCGATGTCGCGAACCCGCGCCTGAAGTCTCTTGTTGTCCGGATCGATGGTCAGTGCGAAGCGCGCATTGGAAAGCGTGTACTCGTGGCCGAAATAGACCGCCGTCTCGTCAGGCAGCGCGGAGAGCCTCTGCAGCGAATGCCACATGTCCGCGGCAGGTCGTTCGAACAGCCGCCCGCAACCGAGCGCGAAAAGCGTGTCCGCCGCAAAGAGGATCTTGTCGTCCGGCAAATAGTAGCAGACATGTCCCGCCGTGTGGCCGGGCGTCTCGATCACGCAGACGGTGTGGTCGCCGAACTCGAATTCGTCGCCATCGGCGACCGACCTGTCGAGTCCCGGTATGGCGACGGCTTCGTTGACCGGGCCGACGATCTCGACCGCGAAGCGCTCCTTGAGGCCGAGATTGCCCTCGACATGATCGGTATGATGATGGGTGGTCAGGATATGGGTGAGCGTCCAGCCCCGCCTTGCGAGGGCATCAAGGATGGGCTGTTCCTCCGGAGCATCGATCGACGCGGTCTGCCCCGTTTCGGGATCGTGCAGGAGCACGCCGTAGTTGTCGCTCCGGCATTGGAAGACTTCGATCTCCAGCGGCTTCATGATGCTGTCCCCGTTGCAAAAATGGCGCCGGCGGACAATGTAGGGGCTCCGGCTATGATGTCCAACCGCTCTCTGCTAGCATTTCTCCGATGCATACAGATATCGTCGATCTCCGCGAATTCTATCACTCCCGGTTGGGGCGCCTTGCGGAGCGATCGATCACCTTCGCGCTCGCCTCCCTCTGGGCGAGGCTGCCGGAAGAGCGGCTTGTCGGGCTGGGATATGCCGTTCCCTATCTCGAACGCTTCCGTGCCGATACCGAGCGGACTTTCGCCTTCATGCCGGCCGGGCAGGGCGCGGTGAACTGGCCCTCCGGTGAACTGTCGGCGACGGCTCTCGTGTTCGAGGAAGAGCTGCCGCTGCCGGACGCCTCGATCGACCGCGTGCTGCTGGTGCACTCGCTCGAATTCGCCGAGAACCCGCGAGAGACGCTGAAGGAATTGTGGCGCGTGCTCGCGCCGGGCGGACGGCTCGTCATCGTTGTCCCGAACCGTCGCGGTGTCTGGGCCCGCATGGAACATACCCCGTTCGGCTCCGGCCGTCCCTATTCACGCCGCCAGCTGACCCACCTGCTGCGGGAAACGAATTTTACGCCCGCCGCGAGCGCCGAGGCACTGTTCTTTCCGCCCTCGAAGTTGCGGACCGTGCTGCGGTTCAGGAACGTGATTGAGCGGATGGGGCGACGATTCTGGCCGGTCTTTTCCGGCGTCATCATCGTCGAAGCACAGAAGCGTCTCTATCAGGGGCTGCCGGTCGCCGCGCGGGCGTCCCGCCGGGTGTTCGTGCCCGTCCTCGCCCCGCATGGCGTGCCGACGACCCGGGATGCGGCCGATGGCTGCGGGGCGGGGGCCTGACCCTCGACAAAGACCCGTTTCGGCATTAATGCCACAGCATTATTTGCCGGTACCGGCACCCTTCAGAAGGTCGTTTCCATGAGTATCGTCGTCAACGAGCCTGTTCCCCGTCCTGGTATCCTGGACATTGCCGCCTATGTGCCGGGCAAGGAACATGCGCCGGGCGTCGCGCGCGTCTTCAAGCTTTCCTCCAACGAAACCCCGCTCGGGCCGAGCCCGAAGGCGATCGAAGCGTTCAAGGCTGCGGCCGACCATCTCGAAATCTATCCCGACGGCCAGGCAACCCATCTGCGCCAGGCGATCGCGGGCGTGCACGGCCTCAACGCGGCCAATATCCTCTGCGGCAACGGCTCCGACGAGCTGCTCGGGCTTCTCTGCCACGTCTACCTGGGGGCCGGCGACGAAGGCATCATCACCGAACACGGTTTCCTCGTTTACAAGATCCAGATCATGGCGTCGGGGGCCACACCGGTCGTCGTCAAGGAGAAGGACTGTTGCGTCGACGTGGATGCGATACTTTCGGCCGTGACGGAAAAGACGAGGATCGTCTTCATCGCCAACCCCGGCAATCCGACCGGGACCTATGTGCCGGTATCGGAAATCCGCCGCCTGCATGCGGGGCTGCCGAAGAACGTCGTCCTGGTGCTCGATGCGGCCTATGCGGAATATGTCCGCCGCAACGACTACGAGGCCGGGCTCGAGCTCGTCTCGGGAAGCCGCAATGTCGTGATGACGCGCACTTTCTCCAAGGCCTACGGGCTGGCAGCGCTGCGCATCGGCTGGATGTACGCGCCAGCCGCCATTGTCGATGCGCTGAACCGCGTGCGTGGGCCGTTCAACATGAATGCCCCGGCCATTGCCGCAGGAGCTGCGGCCATCCGCGACCAGGGCTTCATCGAGGCCGCCGTCGCGCACAATAGCCTATGGCTGGACAAGCTGACGCATGCCTTCGAGGCGATCGGGCTCACGGTCACGCCGTCGGTCACCAACTTCCTCCTCATCCATTTCCCGGATGTCGACGGCAAGCGGGCCGAGGACGCGGACGCCTTGCTCACCAGCCGCGGCTACATCCTGCGTGCGGTGAAAAGTTATGGCTTCCCGAACGCGTTGCGGATGACGGTCGGTTCCGAGGAGGCGAACCGCGGCGTGATCGAGACGCTCGGCGAATTCATGGGCCGCGGCGCATGACGGACGCACATTTCGACCGGATCGCGCTCATCGGGATCGGCCTCATCGGCTCGTCGATCGCCCGTGATATCAAGGAACTGGGGCTGGCGAAGGAAGTCGTCATCTCCACCCGCAGCAGCCAGACGCTGAAGCGGGCCGAGGAACTGGATCTCGGGACGGCCTACGTCGCTTCGGCGGCGGACGCGGTGCGCGATGCCGACCTGGTGATCGTTTCCGTTCCGGTCGGCGCCTCCGAAGAGGTGGCGAAGCAGATCGCCCCCAACCTGAAGCCCGGAGCCATCGTCACGGATGTCGGCTCGACCAAGGCGTCGGTGATCGCGCAGATGGCGCCGCACATGCCGCAGGGGGTGCATTTCATTCCGGGCCACCCGCTGGCGGGAACGGAAAAATCCGGCCCCGACGCCGGGTTTGCGGGCCTCTTCCACGGCCGCTGGTGCATCTTCACGCCGCTGCCGGACACCGACCAAGGCGCCCTGGACAAGCTCAAGGCCTTCTGGACCGCGCTCGGTTCGCGCATCGACGAGATGGACCCCGAGCACCACGACAAGGTTCTCGCCATCGTCTCGCACCTGCCGCATATCATCGCCTACAACATCGTCGGCACGGCGGACGATCTCGAGACGGTGACGGAATCGGAGGTCATCAAGTATTCCGCCTCCGGTTTCCGCGACTTCACGCGCCTCGCCGCTTCCGATCCGACCATGTGGCGCGACGTCTGCCTGCACAACAGGGATGCGATCCTGGAAATGCTGGCACGGTTTTCCGAGGACCTCGCCTATCTTCAGCGGGCGATCCGCTGGGGCGAGGGCGACAAGCTGTTCGACCTCTTCACGCGGACGCGGGCCGTCCGCCGGTCGATCATCGAGGCCGGCCAGGACGTGGACGCGCCCGACTTCGGCCGCCACGCGCTGGACGTCAAGAAATAGGCTCAGATCGGCGGGATCTCGGCGACCGGAATAAATCCGCCGGCTAGCACCTTGCCGCGGTCGATCGTCAGGTCGATTGAGGCATTCTGGCCGCCCCCGGTCAATGCAGAGAGCATGCCGGAAACCGTCCTGATGACCGGCTCGACCTCGGGGAATGCCTGGGCGAGGCTGTTTCGCCAGGCCTCGATCTGCTCCACCTGCAGTTTCAGCCGGCCCGAAAGATAGCCCTCGTCATCGATGGAGAAGGGGCCGGTGACGGTGATGAGCCGGCCTTCGCCGAGATCGATCGCCAGCCTGCGCATCTCGCCTTGCGTGCCGTAGAGGGCAAGACCGTTGGGGTCCGTGCCATCCGCCATTCCGGCACGGCCCACCAGCGTCATGTCGACGACGGCAGACGCGGCCGGGAGAAGGTCCGCCAGACCCTCGTCCCTTGCCCGGGTGTTGTCGAGGCTGAGCGCCGCGTCCAGATCATCGCCGTTCTGGCGCAGGTGGATTTCCGCCCGGTCGGCCGCAAGGCTCAGCGATTGCCCCGCTGTTGTGGAGACGAGGCTCGTGGAAGGATGCTGGATCACGGTCGAACTGCGCTCGATGCGGCCGCTGCTGGTGACGAGGCTCGACTGAAGGCTTTCCCAGACCGACGAGGCCGAAAGGCCGTGGCTGGTCCTGACTTCCGCGGGCGCGTCGATCTCCCAGATGATGTGGCCGGGGTCATAGACCTGTGCTGCCGAGCGGAGGGCGCCGAGGCTCGCCGAGACCCCGTGATTGCGGTCGTCGATGTTGACCCGCGAGCAGAACAGTCCGATCCGGAACGGGTAGCCCCGGTACTCGGCGTCCAGGCATTCGGCCGTCACTCCCTCGGCCTCCTTGCTTCCGAGAAGCGCAAGCGTCCTTTCTCTCAGTGCGTGGGCGGCGTAGAACCACCCGCCGGTATAGATGGCGATGACCAGAACGATGGCTATCGCGAGAAACCAAACTTTCTTCGCCGTGCCGGATCGGCTTGACGCTGCCATGATGTTCTCCCAAAGGTGGTCTGTTGCAGCGCAAACTACGCCGACGGGTACGCATGGCGCCGGATATGGACGAATTTTGGGTATTTGGCTACGGGTCGCTCATGTGGAACCCGGGCTTCCCCTTCGAGGAGAAGGCCCAGGCGCACATATTCGGCTATCGCCGCTCGCTCTGCGTTCGCTCCCATGTCCATCGCGGCACTCCGGAACAGCCGGGCCTGGTCCTTGGGCTGGATCGTGGCGGCTCCTGTCGCGGCCTGGCATTTCGCGTGCCGCGCGAGGAGCGTCTCGAGGTGCTCGCCTACCTGCGGGCCCGGGAACTCGTCACCCACGTCTACAAGGAACGACTGCTGCCCGCGGTGCTGGACGACCGGCGCCAGGTCCACGCGCTCAGCTATGTGGTGGACCGCCGCCATGCACAATATGCAGGCGTGCTGGACGTGGGAGAAGCGGCGCAGATCGTGCGAAGTGCGGCGGGCAAGTCCGGACCCAACCCGGCCTATGTGCTCAACACGGTTTCCCATCTTCGCGAGATGGGAATTCGCGACCATTGGCTGGAAGGCGTCAGCCGGCTGATCGATCTGGAGTAACGGCTGCGCCTGCTTCGGCGCGGTGTGGAGTTTCCGCCGCCGCCCGCAGTTCCGCCAGTCGCTTGACGGCGGTCGGTGGAAGCTTCAGGTGCGGATTGGCTTCCACGGTTTCCACGAGCAGTTCGTCGCTTGCCTTTTCGAGGCGGTCAGTCAGCGTCTGGAAGAAGACGTCGGGGTCGAGGCCGGGCTCTATCGGCGGAAGGATGCGTACCTTGAAATGGCCGGGGTAGCGGATCGACCGGCGGCGGGGCCAGAACAGGCCGGGATGCATGGCGATCGGCACGACCGGCACCTGGATGTCCCGATAGATCCGCGCGATGCCATAGCGGTATTCCGGCTCGGCTCCCGGCGGACGACGGGTCCCTTCGGGATAGATGATGAGCTGGCGGCCCTTCTTCATCTCCTCCTTGGTGCGCTCCATCACGCCCACCATCACCCTGCCGCGGGCGCCGCGATTGACCGGGATCATCCGCTGCTTCATCACGTACCAGCCGAAAAGCGGGATCCAGAGGAGCTCGCGCTTGAGAATGTAGACGGGGTCGTTCTGCCAGGGCAGGAGCGCGAAAGTGTCCCAGAAGGACTGATGCTTGGGTGCGAAGATGCAGCCGCCTTCCGGAATATTCTCCAGCCCCTCGATCTCGAAGGTCGTCCCGACGATCTTTTCCATCAGCCAGTGGTTGGAGCGCGCCCAGTTCTTCGGGACCCTCAGGGCCTCCTTGCGGGGCAGCGAGAAATAGACCGGCGTCAGGACGATCATCTGCAGGATGAGGTTGGCATAGAATGCCAGGTTGAAGAGGATGGATCGAACCATCAGCATACGGGACTTCCTCGTGAACGATGCCTGCCTACACGAGAATGACCCGCAGCAAAAGCTGTCTCAACCACGCATGGGCAAAGGCCGCTCTCAGAGCTTCGCCTTGTACCCGGCGGCCTCCGACTTGTCGCCGGTCCGCAGGCCGTTGCGGTGGCCAAGGCCCACCCAGTCCCTCATCGTCGCCGCGACGACCTTCACATATTCCTGCATCATCGTGCGGACGACGTCCGGTTCGGCGAACCACGCCTTGCGCGTCAGGTCCGAATTGACCACCGGATAGGGGATGAATTCCGTAACGGGGTCGGCACGGCGCAGTTCATGAAGGCTGCGCGGCATGTGGTAGTTCTGGGTGACCACCAGCACGACGCTGAAACCGTTGTCGTGGATCCAGCGGGAGATCTCGTTGGCATTGCCGATCGTGTCGATCGCGTCATAGCCGATGTCGACGCAGCAGGAGAATAGGTCGGACGGCGTCTGAGTCATCTTGCGGATCTGCGCCGGGCTGGTGGAAGGATGTGCGCCGGAGATCAGCAGCTTCTTGCCGGCACCGTCGCGCAACAGGCCCATCGCCTGGTCGATGCGCTGGTAGCCGCCGGTCAGCACCACGATCGCATCGGCCTTTACCCCTTCCGGCGGACGCAGGGAGGCAACCGAATCGGCAAACCACAGGAACCCGCCGAGGATGGCGGCGATTACGGCCAGGGAACCGATTATGATCCAGCGCGCAACCCGCCTCAGCCTGCTGCTCCGGGAAAAGAGCTGCGTCGCTACACGCTCACGCGGCGAGTCGGGCAGGCGTTCCTGCTTCGATTGACGAGTCGTGCTCATGGGAAGTGAATAGACCGAGTCCCCCGCGATGAACAGGTTTTTGTATCCGCTCTCCGGTCGCTACCTTCACGATGCGGGGAGACCGTCGGATCGCGCGGGATCCGAGCGGATGAGATCGATTTCGTCGATCGTGCGCATCACGGTCAGGCGCGCAGTCAGCGTCGTCAGGAGCGCGATCAGGATCATTGTCGCGATGATGCCGAGATAGCCGCTCAGCCCGAGCGAGAACGTCCCGAACAGCGCCATCGCCTGGTCGCTTTCGGGCGTCGCCCGGGTATTGGCCTGCCAGAAGCCCAGCGTCGCGAAGAGGATTGCGGCGAGCGCGCTTCCGGCCGCCGACCCCTTTAGGCTGATCTTGAGGAAGTGCTTCTGGAATTCCCGCGCCACGAAGCTGCTCTCCGCGCCGACGAAATGCAGCACCTCGACGATGTGGCGATTGCCCGCGATCACGCCGCGGGTCGCGAAGACGACGGTGAGGACCATGGCCGTGAAGACGAGGACGAGGACGCCGGTGCCGATCATCACCGTGGTGCTCGCCATCGAGACGAGGCGGTCGACCCAGGTGCGGTGGTCGTCGAGGATCGCCTGGGGCAGTTCATGCGCCAGCAGTTCCCGCATCTCGGCAAAGTTGGGCGGATTTTCCTCGTCGATGGTGATCACCACCAGCCTGGGAACCGGCAGTTCCTTCAGGTCGAGCCCCGTGCCGAGCCAGGGCTCGAGAAGCCGCGCCGTTGCACTGTCGTCGAGGATCGTTCCTTGCTCGGTGCCGACGAAGCCGAGAGCCAGTTCCTTCGCCTTTTCCAGCGCCGCGTCCATGTCTAGCCCCTCGGAGGGCTTGATCTGGATGGTGATTTCCCGGGCGATCTCGCTCTGCCAGCCGGATGCGGTCGCCCGGACCATGGTGACGGCGCCGAAGGTCAGGCATGCCAGGAAGGCCATGATGGCGATGACGACGATCAGCGCATTGCCCTGGATGTTGGAGGGCGGCAGGATGGG
>JAEZHO010000247.1 GCA_023416545.1 Pseudomonadota bacterium | reverse complement strand
GAGAAACTCGACCTGCACCAGCCGCATCTTTCGCAGCACCTGACGGTGCTGCGGGGCTCGGGCATCGTCGAGACGCGGCGGGAAGGAAAACAGATCTTCTACCGCCTGACCGAGGAGAAGGCCGCCCAGCTGGTTGCCTCCCTCTATGACATCTTCTGCGTGAAGGACGACACATGAACATCTATATCGCCCCTCTGGCGGGGGGCATGCTGATCGGCGCATCCGCCGTCATGCTTCTCATCCTCAACGGCCGGATTGCCGGTATCAGCGGCATCGTCGGGCGCCTGGCTCAAGGCGTGGGGCTCGCCACCAACCTCGCCTTCGTCCTCGGACTGCTGCTCGGGCCGCTTGCCTACCTCTTCCTGTTCGACGCCTGGCCAGAGGTTCAGATCAGCGCCGGCTGGCCGCTGGTCATCGTCGCCGGCCTGCTCGTCGGTTTCGGCTCGCGGATGGGATCGGGCTGTACCAGCGGCCACGGCGTGCTCGGGCTCGCGCGCCTGTCGCCACGCTCCATGGTGGCGGTCGCCACCTTCCTGACGACCGGCGTCCTCGCGGTCGCGGTCCTGCGGGGTCTCGGGCTGTGAACCGCAACATTCTCCAGTCCGGAGCAGCGCTTGCCTCCGGCATCGTCTTCGGCTTTGGCCTGTCGCTCTCCGGCATGCTGAACCCCGCGAAGGTACAGGGCTTCCTCGACGTCTTCGGTGCGTGGGACCCGAGCCTTGCCTTCGTTCTCGGCGGCGCCGTCGTCGTCGCATTCATCGGCGTTCAGGTCATGAAGCGGATGCGGCATCCGGCCTTCGACGACAGTTTCCACCTGCCGACCAGCCGTCGGATCGATCCGCCGCTGGTCGTCGGCTCGGCGCTCTTCGGCCTCGGCTGGGGGATCGGCGGCTTCTGCCCCGGCCCGGCGGTCGCCTCGCTTTCGATGGGCATTCCGCAGACGGCGCTGTTCGTCGTCGCCATGCTCGCCGGCATGGCCCTGCATGACAGGGTCTGGACCAGGCGGAGGTGAGCATGTCGATCCTCACGGCAGTCGGGTCCGGCGGCATCGTCGGATTCCTGCTCGGCCTGCTCGGCGGCGGAGGCTCGATCCTGGCGACGCCGCTCCTCCTCTACGTCGTCGGCGTGAGCCAGCCCCACATCGCCATCGGCACGGGCGCGCTCGCGGTTTCGGTGAACGCCTTCGCCAACTTCGCCGGCTATGCGATCAGAGGGCAGGTCTGGTGGCGGTGCGCCATCGTCTTTTCCGCGCTCGGCGTTCTCGGCGCGCTTGCCGGCTCCAGCCTTGGCAAGGCGATGGACGGAGACAAGCTGGTCTTCCTGTTCGGCATCCTGATGATCGTTGTCGGCATCCTGATGCTGAAGCCCCGGAAGCCCGTTCCTACCCAGAGGCGTCCGGTCGACCTGAGGATGTGTCTCGTCACGGGGGTGGTGGCGCTCGCGGCAGGCGGTGCATCCGGCTTCTTCGGAATAGGCGGAGGCTTCCTCATCGTCCCGGGCCTCATGCTGGCGACCGGCATGCCGATGATCAACGCGATCGGCACCTCGCTTCTGTCGGTCGGTATGTTCGGCCTGGCGACCGCCCTGAACTATGCGAGCTCGGGCCTGGTGGACTGGTGGCTGGCCGGCGAATTCATCGGCGGCGGCGTGATCGGCGGCGCGATGGGCATGCTTCTCGCAAGCCGGCTCAGCGGCTACAGGAATGTCCTCAACCGCCTTTTTGCAGGGCTCATCTTCGTGATGGCGGCATACATGCTCTACCGCTCCTCGGGCACCGTGATGCTAGGCTAGGTCCTGTAGAGAAAGTGAATTCCCAAATCAGTGGAAGCACGTTTCAAGACCCGATACGACAAGACCCGAAAATCTTTCGAGGGCTTACTCGCCCTGGCCGCCGCCGAAATATGGTTGCCATACTGTTGTCAACAAGATCCAGGTTTGTCCGGGTAACTCATTTGGAGGCTAAAATCTTGACTGTTGCTTTGGTGGGAACGTCGTCCTTTGATCGGTTCTTCAATCCAGCCCATGACGCGTTGCAACGGCGCGGCCATGGTGTGGCACGGTTCGTCACGCGCGAGGAACTGCTTGCGGCCGGCGATGCACTGCAGTCTTTGGAAATCCTTGGCGCGATCTCAAGCTTTGCAGCCGACCGGGAGCTGTTTGCCAGGATGCCGCGTCTGCGCGCACTGGTTTCTCCGTTCACAGGGGTCGAAGGCTTCGATGTTTCGGCCGCGACGGAAAACGGCATCCTCGTGGCGAATGGCCAGATTGCGGAAAACACCGTCAGCATGGCCGAGGCCGCAGTTCTCTTCACCCTGGCTTCGCTCTATGACCTTCATGGCACGGAGCGCTACCTTCGCGAAAACCTGCCGCGTCCCTCGCAGGTCCGTGCGCGCATGCTCATGGGAAAGACAGTTGGCCTGATAGGCTTTGGCAAAATTGGACAGGCTATCGCGGAACGGCTGTCTGTATGGGGCGTGAGGCTCGTCGCTTCGGTGCGCACGACGCGATCGATGCCCGCCTACGTCACCTCCCAGAGCCTCGATGAAGTGCTCGCGACAAGCGATGTCGTTATCATGGCGGCTGCACTCACTCCTGAATCACGGGGAATGCTGGATCTTGACGCGTTGCGCCGAATGAAACCGGACGTGGTGTTTGTCAACATCACGCGGGGCGGCATCATCCCCGACGATATACTCGCCGCGCTCGCCGCAGAGCGACCGGCTATGCGCCTTGCCCTCGATGTGTTCGACCCGGAGCCGTTGAAAGAGGATAGTCCGCTGCGCGACCTTCCGAACGCCATCCTCACCCCACACATGGTGGGACATACGGTCGAGTCGCAGATGCGCCTGCGGGAGGCATTTTGCGAGAACCTTCTCGCGGTGGCAGAGTGGCGGGTGCCTGAATACGTCGTCAATCCGTCTGTGATCGAAACGTGGCTGGGAAAACAGGACAGCCCACGGCTCTAATTGCGTCCGAGCTTGTATCCCTCATCAGTGCATCGTCATCCATTCGCGGGCGGCGCGTAGTGCAGCGGCGAGTTCGGCCTTGCTTATCGTCTGGGCAAGGTGACCGCGCAATGCTGCAGCCCGGTCGGAGCCCTTGATGGCGGCGATGTTCAGCCACTTGTGGGCGGCGATGAAATCAACGGCGCGGCCGCGACCGGTCGCATACATGAGCCCCATTTCGAAGAAGACAGGACCTAGTCCTCGGCTCTGCCGGGAACGTCGCGTCCGCATTCCGGCCGCCAGGCGGGAACTTCCGACAGGTCATTGCCTCCTGCCCGGCGGACGGAGATGGCGATCCAGAGGAAGGCCGCCACTGCCGTGATCCCGATCGCCGCCGTCAGCCAGATGGAACCCGCGACGCCGATCCCGGCAAGCGAGAGCGACATGGCGATCGGCGCGACCGCCGCCGTCATCTGCCGCGCGGACGTCGCCCAGCCCATGCGGCCGCCGTAGCCCTGCCGTCCGAAGAGTTCCAGCGGCAGCGTTCCGCTGACGATGCTGCTCAGGCCTGACCCCAAACCGAAGATCACGGCAAACGCGGCCGCACCGGCAATCGATGGCGTCGTCATCATCAGGATGGCAAGGGCAACCGGAATGAGCGCCGCGGCGATGACGGCGAGCCACCGCTGCGGCAGCCGTCCGCCGAAGACGAGGTTGATCAGGCGGCTCGCCACCTGCGAGGGTCCGAACAGGGAGGCGACGAAAAGCCCCGCCGCACCCATTCCGAGCGCCTGGGTGAGCGGCACCATGTGGACGAGGATGGCCGACAGCGCATAGCCCTCGACCGCAAAACCGAAGAGCATAAGGAGGAAGAGCGGGTTCGTCCGCGCAGCCGGACCGGCAGGCGGCAAGGTTGCGGCGTGGGATGGGGGTCTTTTCACCGCGCGCGTCGTCAGGCGCGAAATGGCGAGGTGGACGGGCAGGCAGACGAGGAGGTTCATGGCGGCAAAGACGAGGTAGACTTCACGCCACGAGAGAA
>JAEZHO010000201.1 GCA_023416545.1 Pseudomonadota bacterium | reverse complement strand
ATGACCTGCGCGGCGTGCTGAAGGCGGACGGCGAAGGCGTCCCGGGATTTGATGCCGACTTTGGTAATGTCGGGGGCGACCTCTCGACGGACGCCGGCGCTTTCGGAGCCGAGTTCGGCTCCGACCTTGCCGGCGATGGGACCACTACGTCCGGCCTCGACGATTTCGGCGGCGATTTCGGAAACAGCGATTTCGGCGGTTCGGATCTCGGAGGCACCGGTTTCCACGGCGCAAGCTTCGACGATACGTCGTTTTCGGGCGCCATCCAGGAGCCGGGCAGCGCCCTGGCGGCCAATCTCGACCTCATCATGGACATTCCGATCGATGTCGAGATCGTTCTCGGCTCGAGCCGGATGCAGGTGTCCGGCCTGATGAACCTCGAAGAAGGCGCGACCATCGCGCTGGACAAGAAAATCGGCGAGCCCGTCGAGATAATGGTCAACGGGCGGCGAATTGGCAAAGGTGAGATCACCGTGCTGGACAACGACGATACGCGCTTCGGCGTGAAGGTGACGGAAGTACTCGGTACGAAGAAAACCTGATCCCGGTGTAGGGACAGAGAGGTAAGACCATGATGGACTTTGACGATTTCGGGGGCGCTGTAGCCGGGAAACCGTTGTCCCAGGCCGAGAAGGCTGCCGCTGTGCTCCTTGCCATGGGTAAGGGCGTGGCCGGCAAGCTCTTGAAGTATTTCACCCAGGCCGAACTGCAGACCATCATCGCCTCTGCCCAGCGCCTGCGCGCGATTCCGCCGGACGAGCTGCTGCTGCTCGTCAACGAGTTCGAGGACCTGTTCACCGAAGGTACGGGCCTCATGGACAATGCGGCCGCCATCGAGGCTATCCTCGAGGAGGGGCTGACGCCGGAGGAGGTCGACGGGCTGCTCGGACGCCGCACCGCGTTCCAGGCCTACGAATCGTCCATCTGGGACCGCCTGCAGGACGCCGATCCGGCTTTCGTCGCGAAGTTCCTGTCTCGCGAGCATCCCCAGACCATGGCCTATATCCTCTCGATGCTGCCCTCCTCCTTCGGGGCGAAGGTCCTGCTGCAACTGCCCGAGAGCCGTCGCGCCGACATCATGAACCGGACGGTGAACATGAAGGATGTCAGCGCAAAGGCTGCGCAGATCATCGAGAAGCGGGTCGTAGAACTGATCGAGGCCATCGACGCGGAACGCAATTCTCAGGGTTCGGCGAAGGTTGCCGAACTGATGAACGAGCTCGACAAGCCCCAGGTCGACACGCTGCTTACCTCTCTGGAGACGATCAGCAAGGAAGCCGTCAACAAGGTGCGTCCGAAGATCTTCCTGTTCGAAGACCTCCTCCACATGCCCCAGCGCAGCCGCGTCATGCTGCTCAACGACATTGCCGCGGACATCCTCACGATGGCGCTGCGGGGCGCGAGCACCGAAATCAAGGAAGGCGTGCTCGCCGCGATCAGCCCGCGTCAGCGCCGCATGATCGAGTCGGATCTCGCCGTCCCAACGGCTGCCCTCAACCCGCGCGAGGTCGCGATTGCTCGGCGCGCGGTGGCGCAGGAGGCAATCCGGCTGGCGGCAGCCGGGCAGATCCTGCTCAAGGAACCGGAAGAAGGAGGCGACGTGCAGGCCGCGTAAGGCAGCATCCGCCTTCCGGGCACCACCTGCCCACAGTCTTTTTGCTGACTCGATTACCGGCTAGCGCGCGCATGGGCTAGCCTGCCGCAAACAGGCCTGATCGATTCGGCGGGGACAGACGTCTTGTCAGACGATAAAGACAGTAAAACAGAAGACCCTACCGCCAAGAAAATCGCGGATGCGGCAGCCAAGGGCAACGTGCCCTTCGCCCGGGAAGTGCCGATCTTCGCGTCGGCGCTCGCCTTCTATATCTTCCTCGTCTTTTTCATGCCCTCCGGCGTGGCGAACCTTGCCGAAACCCTGAAGGATATCTTCGCCCAGCCCGACCAGTGGCAACTGGAAAACAGGCCGGACGTGATCTCGCTCGGCGTCCATCTCGCCTGGGCCATGGCCGGCTTCCTGATCCCCGTCATGCTGCTCTTCATCCTCTTCGGGGTGGGATCGTCGCTTGCCCAGAACATGCCCTCCATGGTCCTGGAGCGGATACGTCCGCAGGCGTCGCGGATTTCCCCGAAGAAGGGTTTCGAGCGGATTTACAGTGCGGCGGGCATGGTGGAGTTCGGCAAATCCTTCTTCAAGATTCTGATCGTCTCCACCATCATGTACTTTGTCATGCGCGGAGAGTTCTTCGCGGCGATCGACGCCATGTTCTCGGACCCGCAGGTCATCCTGGTGAAGCTCGACGCGATCACGCGGAAGATGGTCGTGATCGTGATCCTCGCGACCGCCCTCCTCGCCGCGATCGACGTCGCCTGGTCGCGTCATCACTGGTTCTCGCAGCTGAAGATGACAAAGCAGGAGGTGAAGGAGGAATACAAGCAGTCGCAGGGCGACCCGCTGGTGAAGTCGAGACAGCGCTCGATCGCCCGCGACCGCGCCCGCCGACGCATGATCGACAGCGTGCCGCGTGCCACGCTGGTGATCGCCAACCCTACCCACTTTGCGGTTGCCCTTCGCTATGTCCGCGAGGAAAACGACGCACCCGTGGTGGTTGCCAAGGGGCAGGACCTCATCGCCCTCAAGATTCGCGAGATTGCCGAGACCAACGGGATTCCCGTCTTCGAAGACCCGCCTCTTGCCCGCTCCATGTTTGCGCAAGTCTCGGTTGATAGCGTCATTCCGCCAGCCTTCTACAAGGCGGTGGCGGAACTGGTGCATCGGGTTTACGCGGCCCGCTCGCCGAATCAACGGACACATTGAGCGTCATGAAAAAATGCGACCACGCTGCAGAAAGAGAAAAAATCCTCGCCAGTGCCATCAGTCCGGTGGCTACAGAACTCCGCCTGCTGGATGCCGGTGACCTGATTTCCCTGATCCGGCTGGAGTCCTATGGCAATCTCGCAGATCTGGTTTCCTCGGCCGCGGAACTCTACTTCCATCCCGGCACGGTGAATTTCGGTGCCGGCGGCGAATATTCGCTGGAGTGGAGCGGGCCGCCCCAGGTCGTCCTCGACCTCGAAATCAAACC
>JAEZHO010000181.1 GCA_023416545.1 Pseudomonadota bacterium | reverse complement strand
GAAGCGATCAAGAAGGGTGCCCGGGCAATCGCCGTGATCGACGTGGCGGCGGGCCTCGCCCTCCTGGCCGAAGAGTGGGGCTATCGCCGGCCGACGGTGGACGCTTCCCGGATGTTCGCGATCGAGGGCGGTCGCCATCCCGTCGTGGAGCAGGCGCTTCGGCGGCAGTCGGAAGGGCCCTTCATCGCGAATGACTGTGACCTCTCGCCGTCGGAGGACGGGGAATTCGGCGCGCTCTGGCTGCTGACGGGTCCCAACATGGGCGGCAAGTCGACCTTCCTCCGGCAGAACGCGCTGATTGCCGTGCTTGCCCAGATGGGGTCCTTCGTGCCCGCGGCTTCCGCGCATATCGGCGTGGTAGACCGGCTCTTTTCGCGTGTCGGCGCTTCCGACGACCTCGCCCGCGGCCGGTCGACATTCATGGTCGAGATGGTCGAGACGGCGGCGATCCTCAACCAGGCGACGGACCGCTCGCTGGTCATCCTCGACGAGATAGGGCGCGGAACGGCGACCTTCGACGGCCTTTCCATCGCATGGGCGGCGGTCGAGCACCTGCATGAGGTCAATCGCTGCCGCGGGCTCTTTGCGACGCATTTCCACGAACTGACGGTCCTGTCGGAGAAGCTGAACCGGCTTTCCAATGCGACGATGCGGGTCAAGGAGTGGGACGGCGAGGTGGTCTTCCTCCATGAAGTCGGCCCCGGTGCCGCAGACCGCTCCTACGGCATCCAGGTCGCCCGCCTTGCCGGCCTTCCGGCATCTGTTGTGGCCCGGGCAAGGGACGTTCTGACGAAGCTGGAGGATTCCGACCGGAAGAACCCGGCCAGCCAGTTGATCGACGACCTGCCGCTGTTCCAGGTGGCCGTGCGGAGAGAGGAGCATCGGAAGGCAGGGCCATCGAAGGTGGAGGAGGCGCTGAAGGCGATCAATCCCGATGACATGACCCCGCGCGAGGCCCTTGAGGCGCTCTATGCGTTGCGCAAGGAATTGCGGAGCGAATAGAGACAGTGTGAACACCGCATGATGATAAACGTTGGCCAGCCTGCAGCGGAGCGGATATAGCCTCCAGTCGGGCCGGCAGCAGCAGGATAACATGGTTCAGGACGCGATCGATCTCTCCGACATCCTCGATGTGGAAAAGCTGCGGGCCGATTGCCTTGCTGCCCTGCAGGACGAAAACCAGCCTGTTCTGGACCGGCGCGCCAAGGTGCTTGCGGTCTTGCGGACTGCAAACACGGAAGGTCGCAAGACGATCCGGCGACTTCTCGACGAGGATGGCGGTGGCCTTGCCTGCGCCCAGCGCCTGTCCTGGCTTCAGGACAACCTGATCCGGGCACTGCACGAAGCGGTCGCCGAGAAGCTCCATCCCGAAGCCGGCATGACCGCGGCGGCCGCGGTCGGCGGCTATGGCCGGGACACGTTGGCCCCCGGTTCGGACGTGGACCTGCTCTTCCTTCTTCCCGCAAGGAATTCCGACGCCATGCGCAAGGCGATCGAGTTCCTGCTCTACGTCCTGTGGGACATGGGCTTCAAGGTCGGCCATGCGACGCGCACGGTCGAGGAGTGCATCCAGCTTGCCAAGTCGGACATGACGATCCGCACGGCGATCCTGGAAAGCCGCTATATCTGCGGCGCCGAGGGCCTTGTTTCCGAACTGGAGAAACGCTTCGACACGGAGATCGTCGCCGGCACGGGCGAGGAATTCGTCGCCGCGAAGCTCGCGGAACGGGACGTGCGCCACCAGAAGGCCGGCGACACCCGTTATCTGGTCGAGCCGAATATCAAGGAGGGCAAGGGCGGCCTGCGAGACCTCCACACGCTCTTCTGGATCGCCAAGTACTACTATCGCATCCGCAATGCCCAGGAACTCGTCAAGCTGGGAGTCCTGTCGCGCCACGAGTGGAAGGTCTTCCAGAAGTCGGAAGATTTCCTCTGGGCGGTCCGTTGCCACATGCACTTTCTCACGGGCAAGGCCGAGGAGCGGCTGTCATTCGACATCCAGCGTGAGATCGCCGAAAGCCTCGGCTATCATTCGCGGCCCGGACTTTCGGCCGTCGAGCGCTTCATGAAGCACTACTTCCTGGTGGCGAAGGATGTCGGCGACCTGACGCGCATCTTCTGCGCCGCCCTCGAGGACGAGCAGGCCAAGGAGGCGCCGGGCCTGAAACGGGTGATCTCGCGCTTCACCAAGCGCCTGCACAAGATCCCCGGCACCGTGGACTTCGTCCAGGACCGCGGCAGGATCACCCTTGCAGATCCCGATGTCTTCAAGCGTGACCCGGTCAACATCATCCGCTTCTTCCACGTTGCCGATATCAACGGACTGGAATTCCACCCGGACGCCTTGAAGCGGGTGACCCGCTCGCTCTCGCTGATCAGCGGCGAGGTGAGGGAAAACGAGGAAGCGAACCGCCTCTTCCTCTCGATGCTGACGTCGCGGCGGCAGCCGGCGCTGATGCTGCGCCGCATGAACGAGGCAGGCGTGCTCGGCCGGTTCATTCCCGATTTCGGCCGGATCGTCTCGATGATGCAGTTCAACATGTATCACCACTATACGGTGGACGAGCATCTGATCCGCTCCGTCGATGCGCTGGCGGAAGTCGACAACGGCCGCGCGGCGGAGATCCACCCGCTCGCCAACAAGCTGATGCCGTCCGTCGAGGAGCGCGAAGCCCTCTATGTCGCGGTGCTGCTGCACGACATCGCCAAGGGGCGGCAGGAAGATCACTCGATCGCCGGAGCTCGCATCGCCCGCAAGCTCTGCCCGCGCTTCGGCCTCAATACCAAGCAGACCGAACTGGTCGTCTGGCTGATCGAGGAACATCTGCTGATGTCGATGACAGCCCAGACCCGCGACCTCCACGACCGAAAGACGATCACCGACTTCGCCGAGAAGGTCCAGTCCATGGACCGGTTGAAGCTTCTGCTGATCCTGACGATCTGCGACATCCGCGCGGTTGGCCCCGGTGTCTGGAACGGCTGGAAGGGGCAGTTGCTGCGCACGCTCTACTACGAGACCGAGCTTCTGCTTTCCGGCGGGTTCTCGGAACTCTCGCGCAAGGAGCGGGCCCAGCAGGCGGAGGAGGAACTGTTCGACGCCCTCGCCGACTGGAGCCAGAAGGACCGGCGGGTCTATTCGCGGCTGCATTACCAGCCCTATCTTCTCTCGGTGCCGCTGGAGGACCAGGTCCGCCACGCTCGCTTCATCCGCGACACCGACCAGAAGGGGCAGGCGCTGGCAACCACGGTCAGGACCCATTCCTTCCACGCGATCACCGAGATCACGGTTCTCGCCCCGGACCATCCCCGATTGCTGTCCGTCATTGCGGGCGCCTGTGCGGCGGCGGGTGCCAACATTGCCGACGCGCAGATCTTCACGACGTCCGATGGCCGTGCGCTAGACACGATCGTGGTCAATCGGGAGTTTCCCGGCGACGAAGACGAGCTTCGCCGCGCCGCAACGATCGGCCGCATGATCGAGGACGTGCTCTCGGGCAGGAAGCGGTTGCCGGAAGTCATCGCCACGCGGGCGAAGGCCAAGCGGCGCACCAAGATGTTCACGATCCCGCCTTCGGTGATCATCTCGAACGGCCTGTCGAACAAGTTCACCGTCGTCGAGGTGGAATGCCTCGACCGTCCGGGCCTTCTGGCGGAAGTCACCGCGGTCCTCGCCGATCTTTCGCTCGACATCCATTCGGCGCGCATCACCACTTTCGGCGAGAAGGTGATCGATACGTTCTATGTGACGGACCTCGTTGGGGCGAAGATCACCAACGAGAACCGGCAGGGCAACATTTCCGCGCGGCTGAAGGCGGTCATGGCCGAGCAGGAGAACGAGTTGCGCAGCGGCATGCCCTCCGGCATCATTGCGCCTGCTCCCGCGCCGGCGCGCCGCATCCCGGCCACGCCGCGCCGACCGAAGGCCGACGCATGAGCCTCGTCCGCAAGTTCGCGACTGTCGGCGGCGCCACCCTCGGCAGCCGCATCTTCGGTTTTGCGCGTGAAACCATGATGGCGGCCGCGCTCGGCACGGGGCCAATGGCGGACGTCTTCTATGCGGCTTTCCGCTTTCCCAACCTGTTCCGCCGGCTGTTCGCCGAGGGCGCGTTCAACGCCGCCTTCGTTCCGCTCTTCTCCAAGGAAATCGAGGCGCATGGCGTCGAAGGCGCCAAGCGGTTCTCCGAGGAGGTCTTCGGCGTTCTGTTCTCGGCGCTGCTGCTGATCACGATCGCGATGGAACTGGCCATGCCCTGGCTGGTGGACTGGATCATCGCCCCGGGCTTTGCCGGCGACGAGGCAAAGTCGGCGCTGACGGTCCGGCTTGCGGCGGTCATGTTCCCCTATCTCATGTGCATGTCGCTCACCGCCATGATGAGCGG
>JAEZHO010000138.1 GCA_023416545.1 Pseudomonadota bacterium | reverse complement strand
TCGAGGTCTCGGGCATCCCGATCTTCCTCGACCTTCGCGACAATCCCCGGCCATTCATCGTCTTTACGGCCCATACCGGCAATTTCGAGCTGCTTCCCGTCGCCGGCAACAGTTTCGGGCTCGACGTGATGGTGCTCTTCCGGCCGCCGAACAATCCTTATATCGCCGAGAAGGTCTTCTCGTTCCGCAGCGCCCGGATGGGGCAGCTCGTGCCCTCGCATGCCGGTTCATCCTTCGCGCTGGCACGCCGGCTGGAGGCTGGCGGGGGCGTGGGGGTCCTTGTCGACCAGAAGTTCGGGCGTGGGCTCACCACCACCTTTTTCGGCAGGCCCGTGCGGACGAACCCGCTGCTTGCGAAGCTGGTGCGTCAATTCGATGCGGAGGTCTATCCGGCCCGCTGCATCCGGCTGCCCGGCAATCGCTATCGGCTGGCGATCGAGCCGAGGATCGACGTTCCGCGGGATGCACGCGGCGCGGTGGACGTACATGCGACGGCCCAGATGCTGAACGACAAGGTCGAGAGCTGGGTGCGGGAATATCCCGATCAGTGGCTCTGGTACCACGACCGCTGGGCGATCAAGAAGACGCTAACGAACTGATCATGCCTTGCCCGTGAGCAGGAATTGATCAATGCTCGCGCAAGTTTGCGTTCCTATATGGGCAGTGCTGCGCGTCCGGCCCGGGTGACGCGAGAGGATCTCCGTTCCTGGAGAGGTGGTTTGTGGAAGCTTTAATCGACCTCTTCTGGTCCAAGTACGAGAAGCTGAAGAACGCCGTGGATCGCGACGACAACGCGACCGTGCGTGCGCTCGACCAGGAAATCGATCCGCTTCTTCAGGCGATCGTCCGTCAACAGGTGACGGATGCGGCGGGTATCCAGGCGCAGTTCAACTTCGCCCTTGCGCTCCTGAAGGTCGAGGCCGACGACAAGGGCTGCGTACAGCGGAACAGCCACCTGCTGCAGACGCTCGTCGATCGCTACCTCGCGCCCCAGACAGAGCGTGCCGCAGACGCCGACGCAGCGGTCGAAGCGGATGAAGAGCCGGCAGTCCGAGGCGAGGACCTGATCGGCGGCCTTCTCGACCCGACCCTGCTGGACGGCATTCCGGAACGCATCCTCGTTGTCGTGCCCGGCTATCGTGTCTTCTATTCGAACGAGACCAATGCCAGGCGCATGGGCTTGCCGAAGGAGATGGTGGTCGGCAGGCATCTCGCCGAACTGACGGGTCTGCATCATTTCCAGTGCGACCTGCGCGCTCCGCTCGACCGATGCCTCGCGGGCGAAAGCACCTCGCTTACCTATGCGGAACAGAAGGACGGCCAGACGCTCGTCATATCCTGCCGGATGTCGCCCTGCTTCAGCGAGGCGGGGACGCAGTTCGGCGCGATGGTCGTGATGCAGGAACTGGCCGACCGCCGTCGGCACAGGAACGCCGGCTGACGATCAGCCCTCGAGCGTCCTGAGCAGGTGGGCCTGTTCGAAGGCGATATGCCGACGCGTTCCCTCGAAGAAGCCGCGGAGCATATAGCCCAGCGCTTCCACGTTGACCGGTCGATCGGAACCCAGCTTCAGGAGGGTCTCCGCCAGCTCCTCCGCATAGCCCTCGTCCTCGAGATGCTCGTATCTCAGCCGTGATAGGGTCTCGCTGCTGTCGGCGGCCGCGTTCTTCTGATGCACGCGGGGGAAGAGGACGGTTTCCTCGAAACGATGGTGGGCCTGAACCATCTGGATGAGCGTTTTGGCGGCATAGATGCATTTCTGCTTGCTGACCTTGGCCGGGAGGGAATCGGCGATATCCTCCAGCTCGTCACAGAGGGCCAGCTGTTCGGCATGGGCGTTCCGCAGCCACGCCACCAGTTCCGCATCGGGAAGCGTCTCTCGACAGGGAAACTGCGGACGAGGTTCTCCATGTGACTGATTTTCAATCATTCTCTCCGCCTCGCCTGATGCCACGATTTTTTCGCTGTCGGTGAGATTCACCAAGGAAGAGTTGGGCCGCCTTGATCCATGTCAAGGTCGCCTCTACGCGCGGGTGCCAAAGGTGCGCACAATCGCCGAGAGTCCGGCCGTCGAGAGATTCGAGCCGCCGTGAGGACTGGTGGGGGATAGAAACACGCCGTTGGGGGATGTCCAACATGAACTATACACTAGAAACACTGGCCCTCGCGGTCGGCGCTTTCTTGGCCTTGCTGGGTGTGGCTTTCGCCCACGACAGTCTTTTCGCCTCGCATATGTGGGTGCTTTTCTTCGCCCTGTTTGCGGGGACGGTCGTGATGGTGCGACGGGCCAACTTCGCCCCGCTCACGGCAGCACAGAAGGCCGCGCGCCAATCCGAATACCTGGATGAGGTCGTCAAGTACGGCGTCATCGCGACGGTCGTCTGGGGCATCGTCGGATTTCTGGTCGGCGTCATCGTGGCGCTGCAGCTGGCTTTCCCGGACCTCAACATCGAGCCGTGGTTCAACTTCGGCCGCACGCGGCCGCTCCACACCTCGGCGGTGATCTTCGCCTTCGGCGGCAATGCCCTGATCGCGACGTCCTTCCACGTCGTGCAGCGGACGTCGCGCGCGCGTCTCTTCGGCGGCAATCTTCCCTGGTTCGTCTTCTGGGGCTACCAGCTGTTCATCGTCATGGCCGCCACCGGCTACCTGCTCGGCATCACGCAGAGCAAGGAATATGCCGAGCCGGAATGGTATGTCGATATCTGGCTGACGA
>JAEZHO010000102.1 GCA_023416545.1 Pseudomonadota bacterium | reverse complement strand
TCCTTCAGCGTCGGCAAAAGCGCCAGTCCTTCCTCCGTGATCATCAGCCCGCGCGGCAGGCGGCGGAAGAGGGTGACGCCGAGCCGCTGCTCGAGCTGCTTCACCTGATGGCTGACGGCGGCCTGGGCGACGTTGAGCTCGATCGCCGCGCGGGTGAAGGAAAGGTGCCGGGCGGCGGCCTCGAAGGCGCGCAGCGCGTTCAGCGGAAGATGCGGCCTGACCATGCGATCCCCAGTTTTTCTAATGGCTCCTGCCAGTTATCATCGTTTGCGGCGCTCCCGCAACGACGCCTAAAAAGAGGCGGTTCACATCGAGGGAGCCAATCATGTTCTTGAAGAGACGCGGCCTGATGGCCGCCGCCATCGGGGTCTTCACCGCATTCGGCGCAGCCGGGACGGCCTCTGCCGCCGATGCGCTGCGTTGCACGGTCGTTCTCAACGTCGAGACCGGCGAGACGATCCACCGCCAGGGAAGCTGCGACGAGCAGGTCTATCCCATGTCGACCTTCAAGCTGCCCTTGGCCATGATGGGCTATGACGCCGGCATCCTGAAGGACGAGACGACGCCGCGCTGGGCCTACCAGGAAAAGTTCGGCGGTCCGGCGCGGGTGAAGAAGGCCTTCGATCCGACCGGCTGGGAGCGGGAATCGATCGTCTGGTATTCGCAGGAGATCACCCGCCGGCTGGGCAAGGAGCGGTTTGCGGACTATGTCCGCCGCTTCGGTTACGGAAACGGCGACGTGTCGGGCGGACCCGGTGGGCTCGACGGGCTGACGGAATCCTGGCTGATGTCGTCGCTGAAGATATCGCCGGACGAGCAGGTGGCCTTCCTCCGCCGCTTCCTCAAGGGCGAACTGCCGATCTCCGGCCATGCGGCGGCGATGACGCAGGCGATCACGCCCCGCTTCGAGGCGGCGGACGGCTGGGTGGTCCACGGCAAGACCGGTGCCGGACGGATGCGCGATGCCGGCGGTAAGCCGGACAGCAACCGCCCGATCGGCTGGTTCGTCGGCTGGGCCGACAAGGACGGTCGCCAGCTGGTCTTCGCGAGGCTCCTCGTCGATGACAAGCCGCATGACGAGCCGCCGATCAGCTTCGTCGTGCGCGATTCGCTGATTGCCGACCTGCCCGCGCTGGCAGCCGGAAGGTGAGGGCCGGGCGGCTTTCTAGCGCCGCCGACCCCACCAGATCGCCGCGAGCCCGGCGAGCGCGAGGATCGCGCCGTAGAGGATCCACGGCGACTGGTCGATCATGACGCTCGAGGCGGGATAGGGAAAGACGCCGCTGCCCTGCGCCATCCAGAGGAGGCCCATCAGGATGGCGAGGGTGCCGAGCACGAGGGCGAGGCGCTTCACGGGCGGTGTCCTTTCCGGCGGGCGCCTCAGGGTTCGCCGAGGAAGTGGTCGTCGCCGAAGCCCGTCTCGCGCGGCTGGTTGCGCAGAAGCTTCCACGAGCCGACGATGACGATGAGGCCGAAGGCGATCGCCAGCGAGCCGTTGATCGTCCAGACGCTGAGTTCGTTCATGAAGCCCGTGGCCGGCAGCCGGATCACGCCGGTTCCGTGAGCGACCCAGGCCGCTCCGACGATGACGATCGCAAGCCCTGCCGCGACCATCCAGGTCCTGATCTTCTCCAAGGCTCCCCTCCCGTGGAACACATTGTCGCACCCACGATAGCAGAGACGCGGCCGGATTCCAGAGATTTCGGGGAAGGGCTTCGAGGAGAGGCGATGAAGAGCGTCCCGCGCGATCGGCCACGCGGGACGCGGAGTGCTCAGATCGACTTCGACGCGCCGCCATCGACGCGCATCATCGTGCCGGTGACGTAGCTCGCCGGCACCGAGCAGAGGAAGGCCGCGGCGGCGGCGAATTCCTCCACCTTTCCGAGGCGGCCGGCCGGGATGGACTTGACGGAGGCAGCCCGGATTTCCTCGACCGGCTTGCCCTGGCGCTTGGCGTTGGCGCCGTCCAGCTCGTCGATCCGGTCGGTGTGGATGCGGCCGGGCAGGATCATGTTGGAGGTGATGCCGTGGGAGGCGACCTCGGCCGAGAGCGTCTTGTTCCAGCCGACCAGCGCGCCGCGCAGCGTGTTGGAGAGCGCAAGGTTGGGGATCGGCTCGAAGACGCCGGAGGAGGCGACCGTGAGGATGCGGCCGAAGCCCTGGTTCTTCATCTGCGGCAGGAGCGCATTGGTAAGCGTGATGACCCGCACCACCATGGACTGGAAGAAGTTGTAGAGTTTTTCCGCGTCCATCTCCTCGGCCGTGCCCGGCGTCGGGCCGCCGGTATTGTTGACCAGGATGTCGATGCCGCCGAGCTTTTCCTCGACCGCCTTCAGCATGGCGTCGACGAAATGCGCATCGGCGAGATCCGCCTCGACCAAGTCCGCCTTGCCCTTGCCGGCGGCATTGATCGCATCCGCATTGGCCTTCAGCTTGTCGGCGCTGCGGCCGCACAGCAGCACATGCGCGCCTTCGTCCGCGAGCGCCTTGGCGATGCCGAGGCCGAGGCCGCGGGAGGAAGCGAGCACGAGCGCGCGTTTGCCGGCTAGTCCGAAATCCATGGTGATGTCCTTCCAGTACTGATTTGCAGAGCGACGCTAGCAAGCCCGCGGGCCGCTTGCAAAGCCCGTCGCGGCCGAAAGCCGGCGCCTCCTCTTTGACATTTGCGCTTTCCCTCATTAGGAAACGGGCCATGTAGTGCTGCGAGAGTTGCAGCCGGCGCAAAGGCGCAAGAAACATCCGAAAGACCAGATATATGACCGATTACGAAGGCGCCGTCCCGGCGATCGCCAAGGCATTGGCGAAACGCGGCTACGCGACGCTCACCCCCGTCCAGCAGGCCATGCTCGACCCCGCTCTCCAGACCTCCGATGCGCTAGTCTCGGCGCAGACGGGTTCCGGCAAGACCGTTGCCTTCGGCATCGCCATGGCGCCGACGCTCCTGGATGACGGCGAGCGCGTCGGTCGCGCCGGCCCGCCGCTGGCCCTCGTCATCGCGCCGACGCGCGAACTCGCCATCCAGGTCAAGCGGGAGCTGGAATGGCTCTACGAGATGACCGGTGCGGTGATCGCCTCCTGCGTCGGCGGCATGGACATCCGCAACGAGCGCCGGGCGCTGGAGCGAGGCGCCCATATCGTCGTCGGCACGCCGGGCCGCATCTGCGACCACATCCGCCGCGGCGCGCTCGACATGTCCGAACTGCGCATCGCCGTGCTCGACGAGGCCGACGAGATGCTCGACCTCGGCTTCCGCGAGGACCTCGAGTTCATTCTCGAAGCCGCTCCCGAGGGCCGGCGCACGCTGATGTTCTCCGCCACGGTTTCCTCCGGCATCGCCAAGCTCGCCAAGCGCTACCAGCGCGACGCGGTGCGCATCTCGACGAAGACGGAAGAAAAGCAGCACGCCGACATCGAGTACCGCGCGCTGCTCGTCGCGCCGTCCGATCGCGAGAACGCCATCATCAACGCCCTGCGCTTCTACGATGCCAAGAACGCCATCGTGTTCTGCTCGACGCGCGCGGCGGTCAACCACCTGACGGCACGCTTCAACAACCGCAACTTCGACGTCGTGGCGCTCTCGGGCGAACTGACGCAGAACGAGCGGACGCACGCGCTGCAGGCCATGCGCGACGGTCGCGCCCGCGTCTGCATAGCGACCGACGTCGCCGCCCGCGGTATCGACCTGCCGGGCCTCGACCTCGTCATCCATGCCGACCTGCCGACCAATTCCGAGACGCTGCTGCACCGTTCGGGCCGCACCGGCCGCGCCGGCAACAAGGGCGTCAGCGCGCTGATCGTGCCCGTCAACCAGCGCCGCAAGGCCGAGCGCCTGCTCTTCGGCGCCGACGTGACCCCCACCTGGACGCATCCGCCGACGGCCGACGAGGTGATCGCCCGCGACCAGGAAAGGCTTCTGGCCGATCCGGTCTTCGACGAGGCACCGCGCGAGGAGGAACAGGATCTGATCGCCCGGCTGGTGGAAATGTACGGCGCCGAGAAGCTGGCCGCCGCCTTCGTGAACCTCCACCGCGCAAACAACGCCGCCCCGGAAGATCTGATCCCCGTTTCGCTGGAGCAGGGCGCCGGTCGCAAGACGCGCGACGGAAAGCCGGGCGACCCGGCGTCGCGTCCGCTGACGCCGCGCGGTGATTTCGGGCCGGCGGTCTGGTTCTCGCTCTCGGTCGGCCGCAAGCAGCGCGCCGAGCCGCGCTGGCTGATCCCGACGATCTGCCGCAACGGCGATCTCACCAAGAACGAGATCGGCGCGATCAAGATGCAGGCCGACGAGACCTATGTGGAGATCGCCGCCGAACACGCCGACCGCTTCATGGACAAGCTCGGCAAGGACCGAATGATGGAACGCGGCATCCGCGTGACGCGCCTCGATGCCGCTCCCGATTTCAGCAAGTTCTCGCGCGGAGACGACGAGGGGTTTGCACGCCGCGACGGCCCGCGCATGGACAAGCCGTGGAAGAACAAGAAGGCCGACGGTGACGCCGGCGACCGGCCGCGTCGGGACGCCCCGTTCCGCGAGCGGCCGGCCGGAGAGGCACCGCGCAAGGACTGGAAGTCGAAGGACCGCTCGAACGACGCGCCGCGCGACATGCGCAACGTCGACAGCGAAGTCTGGGGCGATACCGGCCCGAAGGCCGGCTTCGGCAAGGGCAAGCCTGCCCGCAGCGGCGATGCCGGGGCAAAGCCCTACGGAAAGGGTGGCGGCAAGCCCTTCGGCGACAAGCCGTTCAAGGGCAAGCCGGCCGGCAAGGAAGGCGCAGGCAAGCCGTTCGGGGGCAAGCCCTTTGGCGGCAAGCCGAAGTCGGACGGCGGCAAGGGCGGCCGGTTCGGCAAGGGCAACGACCGGGCACGGTGACCGGTGCCGTCAGAACGGCACCTTTCCGCGGTTGAAGAGGCCCTTGGGATCAAGCGCCCGCTTGAGCGCAAGGGCCAGCGCCTGCCTTGCGGGTGAGGTGAAGGTCTCGTAGCCGAAGCGCTTCTCCATGCCGACGCCGTGCTCGGCCGAGAAGCTGCCGCCCGCTTCGGGGATGCCGGTATAGACGGCCTTCTCGACGGCCCGCAATTCCTCTTCCGGCAGCGGCCCGCGCCGGATCAGCGTCAGGTGCAGGTTGCCGTCGGCGATGTGGCCGTAGACATAGGCCGCATAGGTCGGGTCGATCGCCTTCAACCGGCTATCGAGCCCGGCGACATAGGCGTCGAGCGCCGTCGGCGGGACGGAGATGTCGAACGAGGCAGCCTCCGGGATTTCGGCATAATAGAAGCCGGAATCCTCGCGAATGTCCCAGAACCGCCGCGCCTGGTCGAGCGACCGGGCGACGATGCCGCCCTTCAGAGCCAGCGGCTCCCAGAGTTCGGCGAGCTCTTCCTCCAGGGTATCCGTCGCCGCATCGACGCTCTCCGCCGAGATCTCGACCAGCAGGGCCGCCGCATCCTCTTCCAGCCATGAAAGATCGAGGCCCTTCAGGCGCGCATGGTCGCGGATGTAGCGCGGCCACATCATTTCCGCCGCCTCGAGCGTCACGCCCGGCAGGCCGCGCAGGTGGCGGATGACGGAAAGAGCGGTGCGGGCATCGGCGACGCCGATGAGGGCGGTCGCCCGACAGGGGCGCTGCGGTTCGAGCTTCAGGACGACCTTCGTGACGAGCCCGAAGGCGCCTTCGCCGCCGATGAAGATCTGCTTCAGGTCGGGCCCTGCCGACACCTTCACGACCCGCGTCAGGTCGGAGAGGATCTCGCCCGACGGCAGCACCGCCTCGATCCCCAGCACCTGATGGCGCATCACGCCGTTGCGGAAGGCGAGGATGCCGCCGGCATTGGTCGACACCATGCCGCCGATCGTCGCCGAGCCGCGTGAACCGAGGTCGATGCCGGTCGTGAGGCCGTGTTCGGCGGCCGCCTGCTGCAGGGCTTCGAGCGTGACGCCGGCTTCCACCGTCGCCGTCATCTCCTCCGGCTCGATCGCCAGGATGCGGTTGAGGCGCGACGTCGAGACGATGACCTCCCCGGGGACGCTGACATTGCCCCCCACCAGCCCCGTGAGCCCGCCCTGCGGCACGAGGGGAACGTCGTTCTGCCCGCACCATGCGACGAGTGCCGCCGCGGCCTGCGTACTCGCCGGCTGCGCCATCACGCCGGCGCCGAAGTTTTGCGGATGCTCGCCGGGATGGCGCCCCTTGAGATCCTGCTGCGACAGGACCGTCAGCTCCGGATGAAGCGTCGCAAGGTGCCCATGAAGTTCCGTGGGGGTGAGTGCTGCAGGCCGTGCTAGGATCATTCCCGATCTCTCTGTTGAGGGGATGCCTGCCGTCTTAGCAGGGCCGCGGCGCCGGGCAAGGTGGATCGAGGCATCCGATTGCGGCAACTTGATTTTCGCCGACAGCTGGTTATCTTACGTTCACGTAAAGGTAAGTGACGCATCCGCCGACGGCGGGGAGGGGCTGTCGCTTTGGAGGTCGACAACGGCTGCGGCTTTTGCCAATGAGGTTGTCAGACAACTGGGTGCCGGAGCGGAGCCGGCGAGCGGAGTAGGTGATGAGCGAGCAAGTGGAACTTCCCGAGCGCGAAAGCATGGAATTCGACGTGGTGATCGTCGGGGCGGGGCCGGCCGGACTGTCGGCGGCGATCCGCCTCAAGCAGGTCAATCCGGAGCTTTCCGTGGTGGTGCTGGAAAAGGGGCCGGAAGTCGGCGCCCACATCCTGTCCGGCGCCGTGGTCGATCCGATCGGGATCGACAAGCTTTTGCCCGACTGGCGCAAGGAGGAGGGCCATCCCTTCACCACGCCGGTGACCGACGACCAGTTCCTGTTCCTCGGGCCGGCCGGCTCTGTCCGCCTCCCGAACGCCTTCATGCCGCCGCTGATGAACAATCACGGCAACTACATCGTCTCGCTCGGCCTCGTCTGTCGCTGGCTGGCCGAAAAGGCCGAGACGCTGGGCGTCGAGATCTATCCGGGATTTGCCGCGACTGAAGTCCTCTATGACGAAAACGGCGCAGTCCGCGGCGTGGCGACCGGCGACATGGGCGTCGAGCGCAATGGCGAGCCCGGCCCGAACTTCACCCGCGGCATGGAACTCATCGGCAAGTACGTGCTGATCGGCGAGGGCGCGCGGGGCTCGCTCGCCAAGCAGCTGATTGCCCGGTTCGACCTGCAGAAGGACCGCGAGCCGCAGAAATACGGCATCGGCCTCAAGGAACTGTGGGAGGTAAAGCCGGAGAACCACAAGCCCGGTCTCGTGCAGCACTCCTTCGGCTGGCCGCTCGGGATGAGCACCGGCGGCGGCTCCTTCCTCTACCACCTGCACGACAACCTGGTTGCCGTCGGCTTCGTGGTGCACCTCAACTACAAGAACCCCTATCTCAATCCCTTCGAGGAATTCCAGCGCTTCAAGACCCACGAGACGATCCGCGGCACGTTCGAGGGCGCCAAGCGCATCTCCTACGGCGCGCGCGCGATCACCGAGGGCGGCTACCAGTCGGTGCCGAAGCTCTCCTTCCCGGGCGGCGCGCTGATCGGCTGTTCCGCCGGCTTCGTCAACGTTCCGCGTATCAAGGGCAGCCACAACGCCGTCCTCTCCGGCATGATGGCCGCGGAGAGGATCGCGGAGGCGCTTGCCGCCGGCCGCGCCAATGACGAAGTGGTCGAGATCGAGAACGACTGGCGCGACAGCGACATCGGCAGGGACCTCAAGCGGGTCCGCAACGTCAAGCCGCTCTGGTCGCGCTTCGGCACGGCACTCGGCGTCGGGCTCGGCGGTATCGACATGTGGACCAACCAGCTCTTCGGCTTCTCGGTCTTCGGGACGCTGAAGCACGGCAAGACCGATGCCACAAGCCTCGAGCCGGCAGCCAGACACAAGCCAGTCGCCTATCCGCGGCCCGACGGCGTGCTGACCTTCGACCGCCTGTCCTCCGTGTTCCTGTCGAACACCAATCACGAGGAGGACCAGCCGGTCCACCTGCAGGTGAAGGACATGGACCTTCAGAAGCGCTCCGAGCTCGGCGTCTACGCCGGTCCCTCGACCCGCTACTGTCCGGCGGGCGTCTACGAATGGGTGGAGAAGGATGGCGAGGAGGTCTACGTCATCAACGCGCAGAACTGCGTCCACTGCAAGACCTGCGATATCAAGGACCCGAACCAGAACATCAACTGGGTGCCGCCGCAGGGCGGCGAGGGGCCCGTCTACCCGAGCATGTGACGCGAGCGTCCCGTTCCACAAGAACCCCTCAGGCCCGCCGCGGCCGGAGGGGTTTTTCGTTCGGGACGGTGACAGGCGGCTGGGACCGGCGTCTCGGTTGACTGGACGCTCCGGGTTGACTGGACGCCCGGGTTGACTGGACGCCCGGGTTGACTGGACGCAATGTCACGATCCCGGCGAGGCATACGATGTGCATGGCGGCGCTGCCCGTGGCCTGAGGCCTGCTGCGCGGTTTCCGATCCTTTGCGGGAGGAATGCACATGAAAAGGCACGTGAATATTCCGGTAGTCGTGGTCGCGGCGCTCGTCGCGGGCGCTGCATCCGCCCAGCCCGCCGGCGGTCCTGGCCCGGAGGTCGGCCCCGGGCCGGTTCCGGCTCCCGTTCCTGCTCCGCCGCCACCACCGCCGCCGCTCGTCCCGCCGGCCC
>JAEZHO010000081.1 GCA_023416545.1 Pseudomonadota bacterium | reverse complement strand
CGGGGCTGACACTGATCGGCATCACGCCGCTCTTCGGCCTCGATCTGGCGCTTGGAGAGGACGCCCGCATTACCGGACCCATAGCGGCCTGCTGGTATCTGATCTTCGTTCTCCCGATGTTTTTCTTCACGCCGGATGCCCCCCGGGGCCTGCCGATGCGCCGCGCGATCCGCAGGGGGATGGGCGAGCTTCGGTCGACCATCCGGGACCTGAAGCAACGGCCGGGGATCACGCGGTTTTTCATCGCGCGCATGCTCTATCAGGATGGCGTGGGGGGCCTGCTGATCCTGGGTGGCGCATTTGCGGCCGGCATGTTCGGTTGGGCGACGATAGAGATCGGCGTCTACGGCATTCTCCTGAACTGCGTCGCAATCCTCGGATGCCTGCTGGCCGGGCGTCTCGATCTGCGGCTGGGGTCCCGGATCGTAGTCCTGATCGGATTGGTCCTGCTCGTCATCGCGACCGCCGGCATCGTCTCCACCGGTCCCGGCTACGTCTTCTTCGGGCTCCTGCCGCTTGGACTGGAGGATGGCGGCGGCCTGTTCGGCACCGCTGCGGAGAAAGCCTATGTACTTTTCGGGCTCTTGATCGGGGTCGCCTTCGGACCAGTACAGGCTTCGTCGCGAGCCTATCTCGCCCGCAGCATCGACATCGAGGACGCGGGACGCTACTTCGGCATCTACGCCTTGTCCGGGCGGGCGACGAGCTTCATGACGACGCTGCTCTTCTCGCTCGCCACCTACGCCACCGGCTCCTCGCGGATCGGCATGGCGACGCTGCTCCTGTTCCTGGTGAGCGGCTTCCTGGTGCTCCTGCGCACGCCATACCCGGCCAATCGCACCACCGCCTGAGGCCTAGTCTAATGGCGGAAGTGCCGCATGCCGGTGAAGACCATGGCGACGCCGTGCTCGTTTGCGGCATCGATCACTTCCTGGTCCCGCATCGAACCACCCGGCTGGATGACGGCGGTGGCACCCGCCGCAATCGCGGAGAGAAGACCGTCCGCGAAGGGGAAGAACGCTTCCGAGGCGACCGCTGATCCCTTGGTCATCGGCTCAGGCCATCCCATTGCCCTGGCGGCTTCCTCGGCCTTGATCGCGGCAATGCGGGCCGAGTCGATCCGGCTCATCTGTCCCGCGCCGATGCCGGCCGTCTGTCCGTCCTTCGCATAGACGATGGCGTTGGACTTGACGTGCTTAGCCACCTTGTAGGCAAACTTCATGTCCTCCAGTTCCCGGTCCGTGGGCGCGCGTGTCGTGACGACGCGAAGGTCGATGTCCTCGATCATGCCGTTGTCGCGCGTCTGGACGAGGAGGCCGCCGGCAACGGTCTTCGCCGTGATGCCGCGCGAGCGCGGATCGGGCAGGCCGCCGGTCTCGAGAAGCCGCAGGTTCGGCTTCTTTGCGATCACCGCCCGGGCCTCTTCGGAAACCTCCGGCGCGATGATCACTTCGGTGAACAGTTTGACGATTTCCTCGGCCGTCTCGCCGTCGAGCAACTGGTTGAGCGCGATGATCCCGCCGAAGGCGGAGGTAGAATCGCAGGCGAGCGCGCGAAGGTATGCCTCCTTCAGCGACGAGCCGGTCGCGACCCCGCACGGATTGGCATGCTTGATGATCGCGCAGGCCGGTCCCTGGTCGGGCGCGAACTCCCCGATCAGTTCGAACGCGCCGTCGGTATCGTTGATGTTGTTGTAGGAAAGCTGCTTGCCCTGCAGGAGCCTCGCGGTTGCGACGCCCGGGCGGTTTTCGCCGGTCACGTAGAAGCCCGCGCTCTGGTGCGGGTTCTCGCCGTAGCGCATCTCTTCCTTGAGGACGCCGCCGATCGTGCGATATTGCGGGGTCTCGATGTCGAGCGCCTCGGCGAACCAGTTGGAGATGGCCGTGTCGTAGGCAGACGTCCGGGCATAGGCTTTCGCCGCCAGCTTCTGCCGGAAGGCATAGGTCGTCTGGCCGGCATTGGTGCGCAAGGCCTCGATCAGCGCCGGATAGTCGGACGGATCGACGACAATGGTCACATAGGCATGGTTCTTGGCCGAGGCGCGGATCATCGCGGGACCGCCGATGTCGATGTTCTCGACGGTGGTCGGGTAATCGCCGCCGGCGGCGCGGACTTCCTCGAACGGGTAGAGGTTGATGATCGCGAGATCGATCCCCTCGATCCCGTGCGCCTTCATCGCCTCGATATGGTCCTGGTCGTCACGAATGGCTAGGAGGCCGCCATGCACGTTCGGATGCAGCGTCTTGACCCGCCCGTCCATGATCTCGGGAAAGCCCGTGATATCGGAAACGTCCGTGACGTCGAGACCGGCGGCGGAAAGCGCCTTGTGCGTGCCGCCGGTCGAAAGGAGCCGGACTCCCTGAGACGCCAGCCCAGTCGCGAGCTCGACGATACCGGTCTTGTCGGAGACGGAAAGCAGCGCCGTGCGGATTCGGACGTTGTCGGGGGCGGGGATCTTCTTGGAAACGACGGCCATCGGGCTCTCCTGCAAACGCGCTTCGGGCGCTGGGGCGGTTGCGGGCCGGTTAGCACAGCTTCGCCGAAGAGGAAACGCCTATTCGAGGCGCTTCAGCATCCACCGGATTTCCGGCGTCTCCGGCGCCGAGAAGTGGATCACGAGCTGCTGGCTGGAGCGCATGCCCGAGACGTCGGCGAAGAAGATGTCTTCCTCGATCTCGACGGAAAGGCCGGGTGCGTTGAACTCCCAGGCTTCGCCGTCGGAAGCGGTGAGCAGGACCCGCTCTCGGTCCTGCCGCGAGAGGGCGATGGCGGGGTGGACATGGAAGCGCGCGGCCGCCGAAACGGCTGGGCGCGTCCGGCCCGCATCCTCCGGCACGAGCAGTCGGTCATGCCCCTTGATCTTGTTGCCGGCGCTGTTCAGCCCGATCGAACGCTCGTGGCAGTAGCCGAACGGCTTCAGGTATCCGTCATGAACGGCCCGGATCCAGTCATTGTCGTGCTGGTCGTCCCAGCGTTCGACATCCACCTCGCTCACGCCCGCGAGGATCGACGATCCGCAGAGCGGCGACTTGAGGAGGCGGCTGGACGAGGTCTCGTTTATCCCGACCGTCGAATGGGCCGCCGTCGAGCGGGCGAGCCTGCGATACTCGCTCGGCGCGAATTTCGGAGCGCCGCAGTTCACGATGAAGCGATGGCGCCCGGAAGACATCTCGAATGCCAGGCAGCCCGCATGGCTTCGCTGTGAAAGTTCGGGCGAAAGCGGCTTCCCTGTATCGACGAGGATCGTCACTCCCGATGCAGACAGGCGATGGTACTGCATGTGGGGAAGCGACTTGAACGGCTGGCCGGCCGTTTCGTCGTAGCGCAGCACCGACATCAGTTCGCTGGCCGGGGTCGAGGTTGCGCCGTTGAAGAGCGCGAGGTCGCCATCCTGGTGGCGGAAGAAACGCAGCGCCGGATACATGCGGTCGATCGTCGGGATCAGCTTTGCCGGCACGTCGTGACCGAGATTGATATAGGTCTGTCGCAGCGGCAGGAGGTCGAGAAGCAGGTCGAGGAGGATCCGCGGATTGCGCGAGACATGTCCCCCGTCTGACAGGATCTGCCGCTCCAGTTCGCGGTCCAGCCGGTTGCCTTCGCGGCGAATGAACGCATTTCGGTTGGGCATTGCCACCGACGCCATGGCAAGGGCGATCCGGATGCGAAGCCGGGTCTCGCCGACGGGCAGGCCGCGAGCGATCTTGCGCAGGTAGCGCACCTGGTAGCTCAGGCTTCTCATGAACCGGCGGTAGAAGCCGGCCTCGGCGCCCTGGAGGACGACGGTGGAATGCGAAAACCAGGCGATGACCCGCTCCGCCGCCACATGCGGCCGCCAGGCCACGCCGCGCGCGCT
>JAEZHO010000074.1 GCA_023416545.1 Pseudomonadota bacterium | reverse complement strand
ACCTTCAGCCGGAAGGGGAGCGTTACCGGATGGTCGTAGCCGATATCCCGCAGGCTGCCGCTGTAGATGCGCTTCGGGACCGGATAGTCGATCCTCTGAAGCTGGACGGACGTCCCGTCAGGGAAGCTTAGTTGCGGGGGGATGCCGGCGTCGCCCGGCTCTTTCCAGTAGGTGATCCAGCCCGGGTTAGGCTCGATTTGCAACGCTCCGCGGATCGTGCCGTCGCTTGACGGCGGCAGCGCCACAAGCCGCATTCGCCCGCCCTCGTTGGTCGCCCAGGGGGTCGTCTCGGCAAGCGCGGGCAACACGGGAATAACGGCGATTGCCGCGCCTAGGAACAGGCCTCTCGTCCAACCGCTCTCGAAACTGTGTCTGCCTGCGCCTGTTCTCATGGGTGCAAAGCTCTACCTCAGCCGGCAGGATCAGGCCAGCCGCCAGATCGCGGGCCCTGATCATTTTCGGTTGATTGCGCCGTGCCGGTGCCCCATCTTCCAAAGACAAGCCTCGCTTCGGACAACGGCGGATCGATAGCGGGCGAAGGAGGTCCAGATGGCCGTGACAAGTATCCAGGACGCTGGCGAGCGCGGCTTTCTCGACGGCCAGTTCCTGATCGCCATGCCGGGGCTGCAGGACGGCAACTTCGTGCGATCGGTCATCTATATCTGTGCCCATTCGCCGGCTGGCGCCATGGGCTTCATCATCAACCGGTCGCAGCCGGTCTCCTTCACCGACCTCCTGCTTCATCTGGAGCTGATGGAAAGCCGGGACGTCGCCGCGCTGCCCGAAAGCATCCGCCGCTTCCCGGTGCTCATGGGCGGGCCGGTGGAGACGGGACGCGGCTTCGTCCTCCACTCGGACGACTATTCGAGCGATTCCAGCATCCCCGTGAACGACGACATCTCGCTGACGGCAACCCTCGACATCGTCCGCGCCATCAGCGAGGGACGCGGCCCGAAGCGCGCGACCATGCTGCTCGGCTATGCGGGCTGGGGGCCGGGCCAGCTCGAGATCGAGCTTTCCAACAACGGCTGGCTGAACTGCCCGGCGACGGATGAGCTGATCTTCGATACCGCGCTCGATACCAAATACGACCGCGCGCTTGCCCTGCTGGGGGTCACGCCCGAGGCCCTGTCGACCGATATCGGACACGCCTGAACGCGGTCCCGCTGGAACGAAGCACGCTCCAAATCGTTTTTTCCCCGGAAGGCAATCGTGCCGTCCACAAGGAGTACACGAAGATGGGTAGCACCGGCGACAAGATCACAGGCAAGGCCAACGAACTGGCCGGCAAGGCAAGGCAGGCTGCAGGCGACGCAATGGGCGACCGCGAGATGGAAGCCAAGGGCGCCGCGCAGGAAGCCAAGGGCCACGGCCAGCAGGCGAAGGGTGAAGTCAAGAAGGCCGTCAAGAACGTGGTCGACCGCGCCTGATAATCGCCATGCTCATTGAAAAGCCCCGCGCCTCCCCGGCAGCGGGGCTTTTTATTGTCCGTAGAGCGGATACTACGCCCGCTTGGTGAGCGGGAACCGCTCCCTGAGAAGCCTGAGCGTCGCCTCGCTCGTCGTCGGCGGACCGAACAGGAAGCTCTGCCCGAACTGGCAGCCCATCTTCGCAAGTTCGGCGGCATCCTCGTCCGTCTCGATGCCTTCGGCGACCACCGCCATTTCCAGTGCCCGCGCCATCGCGATGACCGAACGCAGGAGCACGGCGCGCTTTTCCCGCACGTCGCGCACGAGCGCCTTGTCCAGCTTGATCGTGTCGAAGGGGAACTGCGTCAGGTAGGCGAGCGAGGAATATCCGGTCCCGAAATCGTCGAGTGCGAGACCGATGCCCACTTCCTTCAGCTTGGTCAGCACCAGCCTTGCCTGTTCCGGGTTCTCCATCATCACCGACTCGGTCAGTTCCAGCTTCAGCTGGCGTGGATCGCAGTCGCTTTTCGCCAGCAGCGCCCTCACGTCATTGTAGAGACTGTTGTTGAGGATCTGCGCGCTGGAGAGGTTGACCGCCACGAAGATCGGCAGGTCGCCGGTCTGGCGCTGCCAGTCGATGAGATCGCTGGCGGCCCGCTCGAGCGCGAACATCCCGAGCGGATGGATAAGGTCGGAACTCTCGGCGATCGGAACGAACTCGGAGGGCGGAATGCTGCCCTTGCGCGGATGATCCCACCGAAGCAGCGCCTCGAAGCCGGCAATCTCCCCGTCGGTCAGCCGGATGACCGGCTGGTAGGCGAGGGTAAGTTCCTTCCGCTCGATGGCGCGGCGCAGGTCGGTCTCGATCTGGAGCCGGTCCGTGCCGGACGAGCGGAAGATCGGCCGGAAGGGCTCGACCCGGTTGCCGCCGCCGCGCTTGGCCCGGTACATGGCGAGCTCGGCATTGCTGAGCAACTCGCTGCCGCTTTCCTGCTGATCCACCCAGGATGCGAGCCCGATCGATGCGGTCAGGATGATTTCCCGGTTGGCGAAATTGATCGGGACCATGATCGCCTTGGAGATCGCGTCGGCGAAATCGGCCACCTTCACGGGGTCCTGCTCGGAAACCAGGATCAGGCCGAACTGGTCGCCGGAAAGGCGGGCAAGCGTATCCTGCGGGCGGAGCAGGCGGCGAAGACGGCGCGTCAGCGCGATCAGGATATTGTCCCCCGCCGCAATCCCCAGCGCATCGTTGACCTGCTTGTAGCGGTCGATGTCGATCGCCATCACGGTCGGACGGACATTGTCGCTGCTGGAGGCAAGCGTCAGCACGGCCTGCAGCCGGTCGAGGAACACCTCGCGGTTGGGCAGGCCCGTCAGGTTGTCGTGCATCGCATCCTGCAACAGGCGCTCGACCGAGTTCTTCTGCTCCGTGATGTCGATGATGGTGCCGACGCAACGGATGATCTCGCCGTCGGAGCCGAGAACCGGGCGTGCGCGGATCTGCATCCAGTGGAAATGGCCATCCTCGGCGCGCAGCCGGAATTCGTGGCCGAGCCTGCCGCGACGATGTTCCAGGAGGACGTCGAGCGTCGCCTTGAACCGGTCGCGGTCGTCTGGATGCAGCCGGGGCAGCCAGTTACGAACCGGGCCATGCATCAGCCCGGCCGGCAGTCCGAGCTTGAGCGAGACGTCCGGAATGGTCACCACCCGGTCGCGTGCCACGTCCCAGTCCCATACCGTATCGCCCGAACCGGTCAGCGCTAGGGACTGGCGCTCCAGGTCGGAAAACAGGCCCTGCTGGTAAGCCCCGCCCGCAAAGGCGTGCTGCATCACCGTGAAGCCGATGAGAAGGACGATGAGGACGAGCCCGCCGCCCAGCGCCGGCTGGATGATGTCGTTGTCGAGCTGGCCGGTGACGGTCAGCCACGCGCCGAACAGCCAGACCAGGATCAGCGCCCAGGTGGGCACGAGCAGGATCGCCCGGTCGTAGCGGTTGAGCCCGAGATAGATGATCAGCAGGATGCCCGCCGTCGCCGTCAGAGCGAATGACAGTCTTGCAATGCCCGACGCGACGGACGGGTCGTAGATGGCGACCCCGAAGAGCAGGACGAGGCAGAGGATCCAGGCAAGCGTCGCATAGCCGAGATTGACGTGCCATCGGTTGAGATTGAGGTAGGTGAAGAGAAAGATCACGAAGCTGGAGGCAAGCGCGACCTCCGCGCAGGCCCGCCACACCCGCTGGTCGCTTGCGGTGATGTTGATCAGCTGGTCCAGGAAGCCGAAGTCGACGCAGATATAGGCGAGCACCGCCCAGGCAAGCGCTGCCGCGGCCGGCAGCATGGACGTTCCCTTGACGACGAAGAGGATGGTCAGGAACACGGCGAGCAGGCCGGCAATGCCGAGCACGATGCCGCGGTAGAGCGTGAAGGCGTTGACCGTGTCCTTGTAGGCGGCCGGTTCCCACAGATAGAGCTGCGGCAGCGACGGCGTCGAAAGCTCGGCGACGAAGGTGATGACCGAGCCGGGGTTGAGCGTGATTCGGAAGACGTCCGCATCGGGGCTCGGCTCGCGGTCGAGCGCGAAGCCCTCGCTCGGCGTGATGGCGATGATGCGCTGCGAGCCGAGGTCCGGCCAGAACATCTTCGATCCCACCATGCGGAAATGAGGCGCGACGATCACGCGTTCGAGCTGTTCCTCGGAGACGTTGGCGAGCGCGAACACGGCCCAGTCGCCCTGGTGCGTCGGCGAGCTCGAGCGGACCTCGATGCGACGCCGGATACCGTCGGCGCCGGCCGCGGTGGAGACCTGGAAGGCCTCTCCCTGGTTGGTGTAGATGTCCGTCATGTCGGTGAGATCGAGCGCGGTGTCGTCGCGCGAGATCTTCACCGGTTCAGCCGCGTGGACATCCGATGCGAGGGAGACGACCGCCATGAAGGCGGCGAGGAGGAACGGCATCACGCATGCCGGGAGCCTGGAAACACTGCGGGCATTCATGGCCGCGTCATCTTCCCGAATTCACCATCTTCCGGAAGACGGGAGAACATCACGTGGTCGCGCCATTCCCCGTTGATCTTGAGATATTTTCGCAAAAGACCTTCTCGCTCGAAGCCGGCTTTGTCCAACAACCGGACACTCTTCCAGTTTTCCGGAATACAGGCTGCTTCAATCCGGTGCAACTGCAGTTGCCCGTAGATGTAGGGGATGGCGATTTTAAGGGCGGTGAGCATGTGGCCATGGCCCGCGTGCCGCTCCCCCATCCAGTAGCCGATCATGCAGCTCTGGGCCGCGCCGCGACGGATATAGCCGATGGTGAGCCCCCCGAGCAGGATCGCTTCGGGCCGGCTGAAGAGCAGGAGCGGAACCGCATAGCCCGCGCGAAATTCCTCCGCGCTCCGCCGCACCCGCGCGCGAAAGGAAGTCTCGGAGAGTTCCTCCTCGCGCCAGGACGGCTCCCAGGGCTGTAGAAAGGCCCGGCTTTCGGACCGCAGCCCGGACCATTGCGGGTAGTCGCCGTACTGGGGAAGGCGAAGCAGGTGGCTTTCCCCATAGAGATGGGGACCCTGCGGCTGCCGCGACAAAAACCGGAAGATCGATCCCGTCATGTCCACTCCAGATCGTCCTCGGCGACGAGCGCGCTGTCTGTGATGGACGCTGCCGAGACCTCGGCGGCGCTGGTTCGAGGCCGAACGGGCGAGCGCCCGTCCGGTAGCGGCGTCAGCCGGCGGCCCGCTCGCCCGTCCTGCCGGCGGGAGCAAGGCTCGCGGAAATCTCCTCCATCGAGGCAAGCTTCTCGATCGGCCCGACGGCGGAAAGCGTCGGCATCGTATCGAAGAACAGTCTTCCGGAAAGGTCCGTCAGTCGTTGTGTCGTGATCCCCTCGAGGCGCTCCATCATCTCGTTGTTGGGAATCGGGCGACCGTAGAGGATCATCTGCCGGGCGATCTGGCCGGCGCGCGCGGCCGGGCTCTCCTGTCCCATCAGCAGCTGCGCCCGGATCTGAGCCCGGGCCCGGTCGATCTCCTGCTCGTGGATCGTCTCCGATGCCTTGCGCAGTTCGTCGATGATGACCGGCAGCAGCTGCGGGATGTCGTCGCCGCCCGTCGCGGCGTGGATGCCGAAGATGCCGGTGTCGGAAAAGCCCCAGTGGAAGGCGTAGACCGAATAGCAGAGCCCGCGGTGCTCGCGCACTTCCTGGAAGAGGCGGGACGACATGCCGCCGCCCAGGATGTTGGCGAGGATCTGCGAGCAGTAGAAGTCCCGCATGTGGTAGGCCTTGCCCTCGAAGCCGATCAGAAGCTGCGCGTCCATGAGGTCGCGCACTTCCCGCACATCTCCGCCCGTATAGCGCGCTGCCTCCAGGACAGGCGGGGCGCTCGGCGTCTGCGGCAGGTTCGCGAACCGTGCCTCGACCTCCTTGCAGAACTGGTCGTGGTCGACGGCGCCGGCCGCCACGACATACATCCGGTCGGTCGTGTAGTTGCGCGCCAGGTAGTTGCGGATCTGTGCCGGCTTGAAGCTCTTCACCGTCTCCGGCGTGCCGAGGATAGGACGGCCGATCGTCTGGCCGCGATAGGCGATCTCGGAGAACTTGTCGAAGACGACATCGTCGGGCGTGTCGTTGGCGGCGCCGATTTCCTGCAGGATGACGTGCTTTTCGCGCCGCAGTTCTTCCTCGTCGAACATCGACTCCGTCAGGATGTCGGCCAGAAGATCGACCGCGAGCGGCACGTGGTCCTTGAGGACGCGGGCATAGTAGGAGGTCGTCTCGGTCGAGGTCGCCGCGTTCAGTTCGCCGCCGACATTCTCGATTTCCTCGGCAATGTCGCGGGCGCTGCGCCTTGCCGTGCCCTTGAAGGCCATGTGCTCGAGCAGATGGGCAATCCCGTGTTCGTCTTCCGTTTCGTTACGGGAGCCGGACTTGATCCATACCCCGAGGGCGACGCTCTCCAGATGGGGCATTGCCTCGGTCACAACCGTCAACCCGGACGCAAGCCGGGTTACCTGTACATTCATCGCTTGTCTTTCTGGCGCCGGCGCCATTCATTTACCTGCACGGGCATGGTCGCCGATGAACTTCTCGACGTGCCTGATCTCGGCGGGAAGGATGTCGAAGCGTTCCTTCCTGGTCATCAGATCGGCGAGCCATGATGGGAGCGCCGGGTCAATTCCGCAAGCGGATTTTACCGCCGCCGGGAACTTGGCGGGATGCGCGGTGGCAAGCGTCACCATCGGGCTTGTCGGTTTCGCATTCTTCCGGGCCACGAACACGGCCGTCGCCGTATGGGGGTCGAGGAGGTATCCGGTATCGGCCAGCGTCTCGCGGATCGTCTCGGCCACCTGCTTCTCCGTCGCCCGCCCGGCGCGGAATTCGCGGCGGATCGCCTTGAGGGCCTGCGCCTCGATCTCGAACGATCCGGACTGCTTGAGGCCGGCCATCGCCGTGCGCACGGCCGACGGGTCGCGCCCGTGCGCCTCGAACAGCAGCCGCTCGAAGTTCGAGGAGATCTGGATGTCCATCGAAGGCGAGGTGGTCGCCTTGACCGCCCGCATTTCGTAGCGACCGGTCTTCAGCGTACGCGCCAGGATGTCGTTGTCGTTCGTCGCGATCACCAGCCGCTCGATGGGCAGGCCCATGCGCTTGGCGACATAGGCGGCGAAGATGTCGCCGAAATTCCCGGTCGGCACCGTGAAGGAGATCTTCCGGTCGGGCGCGCCGAGGGAGAGCGCCGAGGTGAAGTAGTAGACCACCTGCGCCATGATCCGCGCCCAGTTGATCGAATTGACGCCCGAAAGCTTCACGCGGTCGCGGAACGGCGCGTCGTTGAACATCTCCTTCACCAGCGTCTGGCAGTCGTCGAAATTGCCCTCGATCGCCAGGGCATGCACGTTGGCGGCCGGCGAACTGGTCATCTGCCGCTGCTGCACGGGAGACACCTTTCCGCGCGGGAAGAGGATGAAGATGTCGGTCCGGTCGCGTCCGGCAAACGCATCGATTGCGGCGCCGCCGGTGTCGCCGGACGTGGCGCCGACGATCGTCGCCCGCTCGCCGCGTTCGGCAAGCACGTAGTCCATCAGGCGGGCCAGAAGCTGCATGGCGACGTCCTTGAACGCCAGCGTCGTGCCGTGGAAGAGTTCCAGCACGAAATCGTTCGGGCCCGTCTGAACCAGCGGCGCGACGGCCGGGTGCCGGAACGTGGCATAGGCTTCGTCGATCATCGATTGCAGCTTCTCGGCCGGGATCTCGTCGCCAACGAAGCGGCGAAGGATCTCGAATGCCACCTGCTGGTAAGACTTGCCGCGCAGGGCGCGGATCTCCCGCTTGGTCAGAACAGGCCATTCACGTGGCACATACAGGCCGCCATCGCGCGCAAGACCTGCGAGAAGCGCATCACGGAAGCCGAGAATCGGCGCCTCTCCGCGGGTAGAAATGTATTCCACTACCTTCAATCCCCAATCGATTTTTGTTCGCGCCGCTGATATAGACCAGGAAAATGGGCTGCGAAAGGCCGGAAGACAGCATCTTTCGGAGCGTCTTTGCTGGCCGGAATTGTATCGAGAGGATTGAGTACGGTGATGGGTAGAACAGCACGCAGTCTTATGTCGGTTTCTCTTCTGGCCGTGCTTGCCGGATGCAATTCATCCTCTCCGACCTCCGGCCTGACGGGAGCCGCGCCCGCCGCACAGGCCGAGGCCACGCCGGTGATCCAGGCCTTCTGCCCGCCTGTCGTCATGCGCGAGGAGACGGCCATCCACCGCGCCTATGCCCGTGGCGGACAGGATAATCCGGAGAAACTGATCTACCAGGCATCGCTTGCCGATGCGACCCGCGCCTGCACCGCGAACGAGACCACGCTGACGATCAACGTCGTCGCGCAGGGCCGCGTCGTCGCGGGGCCCGCCGTCACCGCCGGCCAGATCAATCTGCCCGTCCTCGTGGAAGTGCTCGATGGCGACAACGTCATCTACTCGCAGACGGTCAGCTTCCCGGTCGAACTGCCGACCACCGGCACGCAGTTCGTGTTCAGCAAGCCCGACGTCCAGATCCCGAACGCACAGGGCGGCGCTTCCCGCTTCACCCGCGTCCGCCTCGGCTTCGACGGCGGCTCCAGGCGCTAGGCCTCAGACGGCGCCGGCCCACTCGGTCAGCGCCGCCGTCACCGCCGGCAGGTCGGCCATGCGGGAAATCACCGTTTCCGCGCCGGCGTCCGTCAGCCGGTCTGCATGGCTCGGATAGGTATGGGAAGCGCCGGTAAACCCGACGACGCGCATTCCCGCCGCGCGGGCGCCGTGGATGCCGTGAACCGAATCCTCGATCACCAGCACGTTTGACGGCTTCACGCCGAAGGCCTCTGCCGCATGCAGGAAAATGTCCGGCTTCGGCTTCACCCGGTCGGGCCCGAGATCCTTTGCGGAAAAGATGTGGGGGGCGAAGTACGGCTTCAGGCCGACCTTCTCCAGCATCATGTCCAGGCGGTGGGCGCTGGAGTTCGAGCAGATGCAGCGCTGCTGCGTCATCTTCGAGAGCGCGAGCCTGACGCCGTCGATGATCTTCACGTCGCGGGCGAGCCGGGCGTCGAGAAGCTTCTCCGACTTGTCGATCAGCGAGGCGGAAAGCGGGATGTCGACTTCCTTCTCGACCTGCAGGAGGATGTTGCGCCAGGTCATGCCGGCGAACCGCTCGCCCATCTCCTCGACGCTGATCGGGTATCCGGCTTCCGTCAGAAGCTTGGACTCGACCTGTGCCGCGATGATTTCTGAATCGACGAGCACGCCGTCGCAATCGAAGATGATGAGGTCGAAACCGCTCATGATGCAAATCTCTTGGGCTGGGGAAGACGAGGGCGCTCTACATCAGAGCGGCGCCCGCCACAATGTGGGGATTGTCTATTCCGATGGAAAGAGGGCGAGAAACCGGCTTTCTCCCGCCCTGGTGAACTCCACCGCACGGCTGTCCTCGCTCCGCTTGGCCCAGCCCTCTTCCAGGAAACGGGTAAGAAGCGCCTTGCCGAGCGTGCCGGCAAGATGGGAGCGGCGTTCGCTCCAGTCGAGGCAGGACTTGCAGATCGGCCGCCTCGACGAGGCCAAAGGCTCCAGGTCGATGCCGATCCTGCCGAGGTCGGCGCGGCCCTGCTCGGTGACCGTGAGTTCGCCTTCCTGGCTGGCGATCGTGCCGCGCCGAATGAGGCTGTCGAGCATGCGAACGCCATAGTCGCCGGCGAGGTGGTCGTAGCAGACCCGTGCCTTCCGGAGCGCCGGATCCTTCGGGCCCGGCCGGTGGCGCAGGTGACCGCGGCTCGCCGCAAAGCCCATGACGGCCTCCAGCAGCGTACCGGTCGCGGCGTCCGCCAGCGCGAAATAGCGATGCCGTCCCTGCTTGCGCTGGCGCACCAGCCCGCCGTCTTCCAGTTTGGACAGGTGAGAGCTTGCCGTCTGCAGCGTCACGCTGGCGGCCTGGGCCAGTTCGGTTGCCGTCAGCGCCTGCCCGCCCATCAGCGCCGTCAGCATGTTGGCGCGGGCCGGGTCGCCGATAAGGGCGCCGATGCGGGCGATGTCGGGACCTTCTGTCATAGTTCGATCATAACCGAAGCATCTGCGACGGACAAGGCGTTATCCTGCGGCCGTTCACATGGAGAGAGTCATGATCACCTGCTTCATCCACTACGAGATCGATCCCTTCCGGAGGGAGGCATTTGCCGACTACGCGCGCGCCTGGGGCGAGGCCATTCCGCGCTGCGGCGCCGACCTCATCGGTTATTTCGCGCCCCACGAGGGATCCGCCACCACCGCCTACGGCGTCTACAACATCGAAAACCTTGCCGCCTATGAAGCTTATCGGCAGCGCCTTTCGCAGGATACGCTGGCGCGGGAAAACCACGAGTTTGCGAGCCGCGAGCGCTTCATCCTGCGCGAGGACCGCATCTTCCTGAAAAATGTCTCCCTGCCGCACGCTCCGCAGGTGAAGCCGTGATCGCGGTCATCTTCGAAGTCGTGCCCTACATGGGCGAGCGCCATCGCTACCTCGATATTGCCGGCGAACTGCGCGCGGAACTGGACGGGATCGACGGCTTCATCTCGATAGAGAGGTTCGAGAGCCTGACCATGCGCGGCAAGATACTGTCGCTGTCCTTCTGGCGCGACGAGGAAGCCGTCCGCCAGTGGCGGAACCTTGACGTGCATCGGTCTGCGCAGCAGGCGGGCCGCAACGGCATCTTTGCCGACTACCGCCTCCGGATCGCCGACGTGGTCCGCGACTACGGCATGTTCGAGCGCGCCGAGGCGCCGCAGGACAGCCGGGAGGTACACGAGGGATGAGGCATGGCCGGGGCCGGGCCGGGGGAGGGACGCGGCCGGGCCAAGGGGAGGGATCGCAACTTTTTCCCCGAATAGGTTCCATCCTTCAGGCTTTGGTAACCAACATGGGTAACCATAACGGGGTGTAAAGAAGCCCCGAGTAAGCGTAACAGCGAGTATCCCATGGCAGCAGTCCTTCCGCTTGCCGATCTGCGTCAGCAGGGTCGGCCCGGCACCTGGCTCAATACCATCATCAAGGGCGATTGCGTCGCCGCGCTCGAAGCTCTGCCGGATCATTCGGTCGACGCGATCTTCGCGGACCCGCCCTACAACCTGCAGCTCGGCGGAGCGCTTCACAGGCCCGACCAGTCCCTGGTCGATGCGGTGAACGACGACTGGGACCAGTTCGCCTCCTTCCAGGCCTATGACGCCTTCACCCGCGCCTGGCTGCTCGCCTGCCGCCGGGTGCTGAAGCCGAACGGCACCATCTGGGTGATCGGCTCCTACCACAACATCTTCCGCGTCGGCGCCATGCTTCAGGACCTCAACTTCTGGCTCCTCAACGACATCGTCTGGCGCAAGACCAACCCGATGCCGAACTTCAAGGGTCGCCGCTTCCAGAACGCCCACGAAACGATGATCTGGGCGAGCCGCGACGCCAAGGCGAAGTCCTACACCTTCAACTACGAGGCCCTGAAGGCATCCAACGACGACGTCCAGATGCGCTCCGACTGGCTCTTCCCGATCTGCTCGGGCGGCGAGAGGCTGAAGGGCGACGACGGCAAGAAGGTTCACCCGACGCAGAAGCCGGAGGCGCTGCTCGCCCGCGTCATCATGGCGTCCACCAAGCCGGGCGACGTGATCCTCGATCCGTTCTTCGGCACGGGTACGACCGGGGCCGTCGCCAAGCGCCTCGGGCGCAACTTCGTCGGGATCGAGCGCGAGCAGGACTATATCGACGCCGCATCGGCGCGGATCGCCTCCGTCGAGCCCCTCGGCAAGGCGGAACTGACGGTGATGACCGGCAAGAAGGCCGAACCGCGGGTCGCCTTCAACGTGCTCGTGGAAAGCGGCCTCGTGAAGCCCGGCCAGGTCCTGACGGACGCAAAGCGCCGCTGGAGCGCGATCATTCGCGCGGACGGAACGCTTGCCTCGGGCGGCGCGGCCGGCTCCATCCATCGGCTGGGGGCGAAGGTGCAGGGTCTCGACGCCTGCAACGGCTGGACCTTCTGGCACTACGAGGACGGGGCGGCACTGAAGCCGATCGACGAATTGCGCTCGGTCATCCGCAGCGGTCTGGGAAAACTCGACTGACGATCCACCGTCGAGCCGGATCAAGGCTTCCCCTGCCGGTTTTTGTACCTCTAGTCCCGGCAGGGGATAACTGACGCCCGGAGGAGGCTGACCTCCGGGCGTCATTTCATTTTTTCACGCCTCGATGCCGAACGACGCGAGGTCGCGTCTCAGCATCTCTGCCCCCGTGAAGTGCACGGCGTTCCAGCCGGCCGCCCGCGCGCCTTCGACATTGGCGATCGAGTCGTCGATGAAGAGCGTCCGGTCCGGCGCGAGCCCGAAATCCTCTGCGTGCTTCCGATAGATCGCGACGTCCGGCTTGATGAGCTTGATCTCGCCTGAAACCGTCACGCCGCGCGGCTTGTCGAGGAAGGGATACATTTCGCGCGCCTCGCGAAAGGTGTCCTCCGCGAAGTTCGTCAGCATGGTGACGTCGCGGCCTTCCTCCATCAAGCGCTCCATGATCGCCACCGTGTCCTCGTAGGCATGGGGGACCATTTCGCGCCAGTGTTTGCGGAAATGGCGGATCTGCTCCTCCTTGTCGGGGAACTGTTCGAGCAGCAGCGCCTCCGCATCCTGCCAGGAGCGACCCCGGTCCTGCTCGAGGTTCCACTCGTGGGTGCAGACATTCTCGAAGAACCGGGCGCGCTGCGCATCGTCCGGGATCAGTCGCAGGTAGGGAAGGTTCGGGTCGTAGTGGATCAGCACCTTGCCGATGTCGAAGACGATATGGTCGATCGGGCCTGACATGATGTTTCCTTAGCGGTTGGATTGTCCGTCGAAAGCCAGCGGTATGGCCTGGCTGATGACCTTTTTCATGACCGTGGGCAAGGCCTGTGCGCCGAGGTTGGCGACAGGTTCCCACCATCCCCCGGGCAGAGCACCTGTTTCGGCGCTGGCGCGGAATACAGAGAGCCGCAGCTCGAAATGGGTAAAGACGTGGGTCACCGTTCCGCAGGGTTGCCAGGTGGAGGGAAAGGGCGCGTGCTCTGCGGTCTGGCCGCCATCCACCCGCGCCGACCAGCCGGTCGTCGGAACCTCGGTCATGCCCCCGAGCAGCCCGCTCTCGACCCGTCGCCTCAGAAGGATTTCCCCGTCCGGATTGACGGCAACGAAGGCGGCGCCGAAGCGGACCGGCTTGTCTTTCTTCGCCGCCTTTACCGGAAAGCGCTCCGGATCGTGCCCGGCGAGCGCCAGGCAGTGCTCGCGGACGGGACAGAGGGCGCAGGTCGGCCGCTTCGGGGTGCAGATGGTCGCGCCGAGGTCCATCATCGCCTGCGCGAAGTCGCCTGGCCTGTCCTCCGGGGTCAGTTCCCGCACGAATGTCTTCATCAGCGGTTTCGAACCGGGGAGGGGCGCGTCGATCGCGTAAAGGCGGGAGACGACCCGTTCCACATTGCCGTCCATGACGGCGGAGGGACGGTTGAAGGCGATCGCGGCGACCGCGGCGGCAGTGTAGTCGCCGATGCCGGGCAGTGCCCGCAGGCCGTCCTCCGTATCCGGAAAGATGCCGTCGTGGTCCCCGGCCACGGCTTCGGCGCATTTCTTCAGGTTGCGGGCGCGGGCATAGTAGCCAAGCCCCGCCCAGGCCGCCATCACGTCATCTGTCGGCGCCGCCGCAAGATCCTTGACCGTCGGCCACAGGGCGAGGAAGCGCGTGAAATACGGCTTCACCGCCTGGACCGTGGTCTGCTGCAACATGACTTCGGACAGCCATATGTGGTAAGGATCGGGACGCGTTCCGCGGGCGGCCGCCCCCGGCGTCACGCGCCACGCCAGGTCGCGGTGGTGCCTGTCGTACCATGCAAGCAGCTGCCGGGTGATGGCGCGGGGATCGGTGGGATCGGTCACGTGCTGGAAATGCCTGTGCGTCTGGTCTAATGCTCTCCTATCGCCTCGGCAAATGTGCCGTCAACGAGTGAGGGCGATCGGCATGGGGCGCCCACCCGCCCTCAGGGTTCGCGATAGGAGTTCCGCTTGGCCATCGAAGGGAAGATTTTTGCCCGCAAGCGCGAGATGCAGATCGCCGAGGTCGCGAACGGCATCATCGATCCCGTGCTCGCGCGTCGCGCCGGAATTTCCACCGCGCTGCTGGGCTCCTGGGACGAGATCGCCGGCGAGGACTTCGCCGATTGCAGCCGGCCGGAAAAGATCGCCTGGCCGCGGCGGGACGCCTCGGACGAGCCGGGGGGCTACCAGGCCGGCGTGCTGACGATCGCCTGCGAAGGCGCGCGCGCGCTCTTCCTCACCCACGCCCAGGGTGAGCTTATTTCCCGGATCAACGCCTTCTTCGGCTTTCCGGCGGTGCGCCAGATCCGCATCATCCAGAAGCCCGTGTCCCAGGCCATCAAGCAAAGGCCCCGGATGCGGCCGCTGCAGGGCGAGGCAGCACAGCGCCTGGAGGACATGATGGAAGGGATAGACAACGATGCGCTGAAGAAGGCCGTCACCCGGCTCGGCACGGCCGTCTTCCAGAAGAAACGCTGAAGCATACAGCCGCCGTTCAGGTTGGGGCTGTCACAAAGCTTTGAAGCATTTAACGAAATCCATCCCTTGTTACCTTCGGGACGGCAAGATACGGAACGGCAACGGAATTAACCCCAAGGCAGGTGTTCGATGAAGACGAACGAAATCACTCTTACCCGGCGCGCACTTCTCGGAGGCGTGGCCGCAACCGCCCTCGTCCTGGCGCTGCCGCTCTCAGCGACCGACGCCTTCGCCCAGGAAATGCCCGAGGCGCAGGGCGACGTCGACATGGCGGAAGTCCTCAAACCCGGCCCGCTGCCGGAAATGGCGATCGGCGAGGAAAACGCGCCGGTCACGATCGTCGAATACATGTCGATGACCTGCCCGCACTGCGCGACCTTCCACAACACCACGTTCGAAGAGATCAAGAAGAACTACGTGGACACCGGCAAGGTGCGCTTCATCATCCGCGAGTTTCCTTTCGATCCGCGCGCCGCGGCCGCCTTCATGCTGGCACGCTGCAACCCGGCCAAGCCTGAAGAAGCAAGCACGCCGGCACAGTATTATCCGATGGTTTCCATGCTGATGAAGCAACAGGAAGGCTGGGCCGGAGCACAGGACGGCCGCGCTGCACTGCTGCAGATGTCGAAATTGGCCGGTTTCTCACAGGAGACTTTCCAGGCCTGCTTGACGAACCAGAAACTTCTCGATGATGTGAACGCCACGATGAAGCGCGGTGCCGACGAATTCGGCGTCAACTCGACGCCCACATTCCTCATCAACGGCAAGCGCTATGCGGGGGCCATGTCTGTTGAAAGCATGTCGGCTCTTATCGACAGCCTTCTCTGAGACCGTTCATGACGTGAGCGGCGGCGGCCTCCCCGTGGCTGCCGTCCTGCCCCGGTGCGCGGCATGAAGTTCAACAAGCTGCGCGTCGTCGGTTTCAAGTCCTTTGTCGAGCCGACGGAATTCATCATCGAGCGCGGACTGACGGGCGTCGTCGGTCCGAACGGCTGCGGCAAGTCCAATCTTGTCGAGGCGCTCCGCTGGGTGATGGGGGAAAACTCCTACAAGAACATGCGTGCGTCCGGCATGGACGACGTCATCTTCTCCGGGTCCGGAAACCGGCCGGCGCGCAACACCGCCGAGGTCATGCTGTTCCTCGACAATTCCGACAGGACAGCGCCGGCAGCCTTCAACGATTCCGACGAAATCCAGGTCTCGCGCCGCATCGAGCGGGAGAACGGCTCCGTCTACCGCATCAACGGCAAGGAGGCCCGGGCAAAGGACGTCCAGCTCCTGTTCGCCGATGCCTCGACGGGCGCCCGTTCGCCCTCCATGGTCGGGCAGGGCCGGATCGGCGAACTCATCAATGCCAAGCCGCAGGCGCGCCGCCAGCTGCTCGAAGAGGCGGCCGGGATATCCGGGCTGCATTCGCGCCGTCACGAGGCCGAGCTGCGGCTCAGGGCGGCCGAAGGAAACCTGGAACGGCTGGAGGACGTCACCGCCCAGCTGGAGAGCCAGATCGAGAGCCTGAAGCGGCAGGCCCGCCAGGCAAACCGCTTCAGGACGCTGTCGGCCGACATCCGCGCCCGCGAGGCAATGCTGCTTCATATCCGCTGGGCGCAGGCGACCGAGGCCGAGGCCGAGGCGAACACGGCGCTTAACCAGGCGACCGTCGTGGTGGCCGAAAAGGCGCAGGCGCAGATGGAAGCGGCGAAGGCCCAGGCGATTGCCGGCCTGAAAACGCCGGAACTGCGCGAGGAGGAGGCAAAGGCGGGTGCTGCCCTGCAACGCATCCAGATCGCACGCACCCAGCTCGACGAGGAGACCGGCCGGCTGATGAGACGCCGCGACGAGCTTTCCCGGCGGCGGCTGCAGCTGGTCGAGGATATCCGCCGCGAGGAACGACTGGTTCAGGACAACGCGTCCTTCCTGGCGAAGCTCGACGAGGAGGAGGCGGAGCTCAACGAACTCCTGTCCGATTCCGGAGCCGAGGCGGAGGATTTGAAAGAGGCGTTCGAGGCGGCCGCCGGGGCTCTCGCGGAGAGCGAAAAGCTGTTCGCCGCGATCACCGCCGAAAAGGCCGAGGCGGCGGCGTCGCGTACCCAGCTCGAACGGCTGATCCGGGACATCGGCGAACGTCGCCAGCGG
>JAEZHO010000036.1 GCA_023416545.1 Pseudomonadota bacterium | reverse complement strand
CATCAGGTCGCCAATGCCTACGGCAAGACCGCGACATTCATGCCGAAGCCGATCTTCGGTGACAACGGATCGGGCATGCACGTCCACCAGTCGATCTGGAAGGATGGCAAGCCGACCTTCGCCGGCGACGAGTATGCCGGCCTTTCGGAATCCTGCCTCTACTACATCGGCGGCATCATCAAGCATGCCAAGGCGATCAATGCCTTCACCAACCCGTCGACGAACTCCTACAAGCGTCTCGTTCCGGGTTATGAGGCACCGGTCCTGCTCGCCTATTCCGCCCGCAACCGCTCCGCATCGTGCCGCATCCCGTTCGGTACCGGTCCGAAGTCGAAGCGCGTCGAGGTTCGCTTCCCCGATCCGACGGCCAACCCCTACCTCGGCTTCGCTGCCATGCTGATGGCCGGCCTCGACGGGATCAAGAACAAAATCCATCCGGGCAAGGCCATGGACAAGGACCTCTACGACCTGCCCCCGAAGGAACTGAAGAAGATCCCGACCGTCTGCGGCTCGCTTCGCGAAGCGCTCGAGAACCTGGACAAGGACCGCAAGTTCCTGACGGCCGGCGGCGTCTTCGACGACGACCAGATCGATGCCTACATCGAGCTGAAGATGGCGGAGGTCATGCGCTACGAGATGACGCCGCACCCCGTCGAGTTCGACATGTACTATTCGGCCTGATCAGCCGACCGGGAACAAGAAAACGGCGGGCCTGTCCCGCCGTTTTCATATGCCGCTATGTCCTGCCGGGAGCCTGACCCGGCCGTCGGCCGCACGTCAGCCCCTTGATGTCGTGAGATTTTATTCCCACATCAGGGTGCGAAAGGATACGCACCATGAAACAACGCAGCGCTAAGTTCAGTATCGGAGAAGTGGTTCGCCACAAGGTCTTCCCGTTCCGTGGCGTGGTGTTCGACGTGGATCCGGAATTCGCCAATTCCGAAGAATGGTGGAATGCCATCCCCGCGGAGATACGCCCGAACCGCGACCAGCCGTTCTATCACCTGCTCGCCGAAAACGACGAGACGGAATATGTCGCCTATGTTTCGGAACAGAACCTGGAGCATGACGAAAGCGACAGGCCGCTTCGCAACCCGCAGGTCTACCAGATCTTCGACAAGGGACCGCACGGGCAGTTGACCCCCAAGATGGGTTTCGCCCACTGAACCGTTCCTGACGATCCTGAAACGCAAAACGCCGGCCAGTGGCCGGCGTTTTCTTGTCTCGACTGGTGGCGGGGACTACTGGCCCTGCTTGGCGGCGTTCTGCGCCTCTTCCAGCTTCTTGCGGGCTTCCTCGGCCTTCTTCTGCATGCCTTCCTGCAGGGTCCGCTGGCTTTCCGCCAGCTGCGACTGCGAGATCGGCTCGCCGTCGAAGGCGCCGGTGAACCCGTTCAGCGAAATCTTGATCGGGTTGGGTGCGCGGCGGAAGTTGATCGACGTGAAGACGACCTCACCGCCCTTCTTGAGGCTTGCGATCATCGCATCGGTCAGCGGCACTTCGGCCGTGCACTTGTCGGGAAGGCAGACTGCGTAGTCGAGCTTCTGGCCCTTGCCGCCGTCGATCTGCATGGTGATCCCGGGCGGGATGAGCCGCGCGGTCGGGACCGATACCTGCAGGATCTTGCGATTGACCTTGCCTTCGACGGTGATCAGGCCGACGGCCGTTACCAGCTGGCCGTTCTGTGCCAGCATGATGTTCTGCACGACGCAGAGATCACTGTCGTCCTGCTTCGTGCAGGTCTTGAACCAGCCCAGCGGAGGCGCCCCTGCCCCGGCGGCGGCCGGCGCGCCCTGCGCCAGAGCGACGGTGGGCACGGTTGCAGCCGCGAAGGAAAGAGCGAGCGCGGACATTGCCGTCCGCAGAGCCGTGTTAGCCTTGAGTTTCATAACGAAATCCGTCTCCTGAAATCCGTCCGGTACGGCTTCCGCCGCCCTCCCTCGGGTTGTCCTACTGCGTTTCACCTGTCGGCGAAATGAGGCAATTGAATGACCCCCGGGCTTCGACACCCTGTTACATCGGCGCCCGATCGATATCCAGTCCTTCAGGGGGCTTTTTTGACGAAACGGTTACCGCCGGCGGTCCTGCATCATGGTACCGGAGGTTGGTCGCGCGCCACCCTTGGTCTATTTTGCCCCCGACTGATTCGACTTCCCGAAGGATACACCATGCGCCGCCTCCTCCCGCTCCTGGTGCTTGCCGGCCTGGCCTGGCCTGTGGCCGCCGAACCCATGCACGCGATCGCCATGCATGGCGAGCCGGCGCTCCCGTCCGACTACACGCATTTTCCCTACGTCAAGCCGGACGTGAAGAAGGGTGGCAGCGTGCGCTACGGCGTGGTCGGGACCTTCGACAGCCTCAACCCCTTCGTCCTGAAGAGCATGAGAACCACGGCGCGCGGCGTCTGGGATCCGCAGTTCGGGCATCTCGTATTCGAACCGCTGATGCAGCGTTCCGCCGACGAGCCCTTCTCCGTCTATGGCCTGCTGGCGCAGAGCGTCGAGATGGACGAGGAGCGCAGCTTCATCCAGTTCAACCTCAACCCCGAAGCCAGGTGGTCCGACGGAGAACCGGTGACGCCGGAAGACGTCATCTTCACCATGGAGCTGCTGCGCGACAAGGGTCGCACGCCCTTCAGCGCGCGCCTGACGCCCGTAGAGCGCATGGAGAAGGTCGGGACCCATGGCGTGAAGTTCATCTTCAACGAGAAGTCGGATCGTGAATTTCCCCTGATCCTGGCGACCGCGACGCCGATCCTGCCGAGGCATGCAACCGACGTCGCCAACTTCGAAAACTCGTCGCTGGCGATCCCGGTCGGCTCCGGACCCTATACGGTAAAGTCGGTCAAGCCCGGCGAACGCATCGTCTTCGAGCGAAACCCGGACTACTGGGGCAAGGACATCCCGGCCAAGGTCGGCTTCGACAACTACGACCAGATTTCCGTCGAGTACTTCCTGCAGGACAATACCCTGTTCGAGGCCTTCAAGAAGGGCGTGGTCGACATCTATCCGGACGGAAGCCCGACCCATTGGGCGCGGGCCTACGATTTCCCGGATGTGCGGAACGGGGCCGTCATCAAGGACACGTTCCGGCCGGAACTGCCGACGGGAATGGTCGGCTTCGTCTTCAATACCCGCCGCCCCCTCTTCGCCAATGCTAAGGTTCGCGAGGCCCTCGCCCTCGCCTTCGATTTCGAATGGGCGAACCGCAACCTCTTCGAGGGCGCCTACACCCGCACGGAAAGCTTCTGGCAGAATTCTCCCCTCTCCTCCCTCGGCATGCCTGCCGACGCCCGCGAGCTGGAAATCCTCGGGGACGCCAGGAACACGATCGATCCCGCCGTGCTCGATGGCAGCTACCGGCTCCCGAAAACCGATGCTTCCGGCGGCGACCGGAAGATCCTGCGTCGGGTCGTCGAGCTGATGAAGGAAGGCGGCTATACCATCAAGGGCGGAAGGATGTCGGACGCCTCCGGCCGGCCCATGCGGTTCGAAATCATGACGCAGACGCCGGACCAGGAGAAGCTGGCGATCGCCTACCGGCGGACGCTCAGGATGATTGGGGTCGAGGCGACCATCCGCACCGTCGATGACGCCCAGTACCAGGCGCGCTCCGCGAGCTTCGACTATGACGTGATCGTCAAGTCCTATCCTTCGACGCTTTCTCCGGGCATCGAACAGGTCGGTCGCTGGGGATCGATCTCCCGCGATCGCGAGGGGAGCAACAACTTTGCCGGCGTGGCGGACCCGAACATCGACCGGGCGATCCAGGCCATGCTGGGTGCCCGAAGCCGGGAGGAGTTCCAGGCGGCGGTCCGTGCCTACGACCGGCTGCTGATCGCCGGCCATTATCTCGTTCCGCTCTACCACGTGCCGGAACAATGGGTGGCGCGACGCAGCCATATCGGCTATCCAGACGAAACGCCGCTTTACGGCTATCAACTCCCCGGCTGGTTCGACAAACGCGTGCAGGACTGACGACGGCCGACCGGCAATATCAATTCAGGAAGGGATGCGGCCATGGAGCGCGTAACCATCGACGTCGTGTCCGACATTGCCTGCCCCTGGTGCTACCTGGGCAAGGCGCGGCTGGAACTGGCGATCGCCGAGGTCCAGGACGAGGTCGGCGTCGACGTCAACTGGCGCCCCTACCAGCTGGATCCGGACGCCACCGGCACCGGCACGGACTACCGCAGCCACCTGATTGAAAAGCTCGGCGGCGCCGAGCGCCTCGACGAAATCCAGGAGACGCTGCGCAATTACGGTCGCGAGATCGGCATCACCTTCCGTTTCGAGGAGATCAAGGTCCGTGCCAACACGCTCGACGCCCACCGTCTCCTGCATTGGGCGGGAATAGAGGGCCGCGAGATACAGGACCGCGTCGCGACGGCGCTGTTCAAGGCTTATTTCGAGGAAGGGCTGAACGTTACGGACCATGGCGTCCTGACCGAGATCGCCGGCCGATGCGGGCTCGACCCAACACTTATCGGTTCGCTGCTGGCGTCGGATGCGGACAAGGCGACGATCCTCGACGAGATCGAGGCTGCCCGGGAGATGGGCGTCAGCGGCGTTCCCTTCCTCATCTTCGACGGCCAGTACGCGGTCAGCGGAGCCCAGGAGCCCGACGTGCTCGCAAACGCGTTGCGGGATATCGCGCGCATGAAGGCGGAAGCCCGCAAAGGCATGATCTGACGAGCCCCACATGTCCAGCGAACAGACCTTGAAGGGCGTTATCCTCGCTTTCGCTGCGTTCGCGGCCTTCGCCTGGAGCGACGCCAGCGTCAAGATGATCGAAGGCGCTTTGAGCCCCTTCGAGATGGCCTTTCTCGGCGCCGTCTTCGGCCTCGCCGGACTGCCATTCCTGATGAAGCGTGAGGACCGGCTTTCGGACATGCTGCGGACAACCAGCCGGCCGCTCTGGTTGCTGCGGGCGGTTTCCGCGGCGGTCGGCACGATCGCCAGCGTCACGGCCTTCACCTATCTCTCCATGGCGGAAGCCTTCGCGCTCATCTTCCTGCTCCCGTCCTTCGTGACGATCATGTCGGTGGTCTTCCTGAAGGAGCAGGTCGGCATCCGCCGCTGGAGCGCCGTCATCATCGGCTTCATCGGCGTGCTGGTCGTCCTGCGTCCCGGCTTCCGGGAACTGTCGATCGGCCATCTCGCGGCCGTCTTCGCGGGGCTGAGCGGCGCGATCTCCATCGTCGTCTACCGTGCGATCGGCCACCGCGAGAAGAGCATATCGCTCTACGGCGCGGGCGTCCTCGGCTCCCTGCTGGTCTGCGGCCTTCTGATGCTGCCGGGCTTTGCCTGGCCGACCGCGCTGCAATGGTTGATGCTTGCCGGCTATGGCCTGTTCGCGGCGCTTGCGACGATCCTGCTCATGTATGCCACGGCTCACGCGCCGGCAGCGGTCGTCGGGCCGACCCAATACAGCCAGATGCTATGGGCGGTCGCCTTCGGCTATCTCGTCTTCGGCGACCGGGTCGATCTGCCGATGCTTTTCGGCATCATCCTCATCATCGGCTCCGGCCTTCTGACGCTGGCACGCGAGCGCGTGCGAAACGTGCCCCTGCCGGCCTCCGTTGTGACGGACCCACCGGCAACGGCACTCGCCGCCACCGATGAGGCGTCGCCGGACTGATCCGGCACCCTGTATCCTCGGCGACCCGAGCCGTCAGGCACCGTCCCTGGCGATATCGGCGAACTGCTTCATCACCTGCGCCGCGACCGTCAGCCGCTTGTCGGGCGTGGGAAGGTCGCGGGTCAGGAAGACGCTCTGGTCGGGGCGGATCTTTGCCATCGTCCCCTGCTTTGCGATGTACTG
>JAEZHO010000090.1 GCA_023416545.1 Pseudomonadota bacterium | reverse complement strand
TTCTGCGAAAAGGACGATGCCGAGGATCACGGTGCCGACCGTCCCGATCCCCGTCCAGATCGCATAGGCGGTCCCGACGGGCAGCGAGCGGATCGCAAGTCCCAGGAGAACGACCGAAACCACCATGGCGGCCACGGTCAGGATCGTCGGGAGCGGGCGGGTGAAACCCTCTGTATATTTGAGGCCGATCGCCCAGCCGATTTCGAAAAGTCCGGCGAGCGTCAGAAGTATCCAGGCCATTGCCTACTCCATTTCAAGGAGCGAGGCCGTCCCCGCGGAACTGACCGGGCAAGCCCGGCGGCAGTCGTCTGCCTTGACGCCATATGGCAATTCCCGCCCCGCTTGGCAAGTTCGCGGAGAGATGGCTGCCATGTCTCCAGAGGCAGGCGAGCGGCAGGCCAGAGCCAGGCCAGAGACAACCTGGACTCAGCCCAGACTCAGCCCAGTCGCTCCGCGTGCCATCTCAGGTGATCGTCCATGAAGGTCGAGATGAAATAGTAGGAGTGGTCGTAGCGCTCGTGCATGCGCAGCTTCAGGCCGATATCGGTCCCCTTGACGGCCTCCTCGAACAGCCACGGCCGCAGCCCCTCTTCGAGGAAGCTGTCCGCCTTGCCCTGGTCGATCAGGAACTCGGGGAAGCGGGCGCCGTCCTCGACCAGCGCGCAGGCATCGTATTTGCGCCATGTGGACCGGTCGTCTCCCAGATATTTCTCCAGCGCGGGCGCCGACCAGTCGGCGGTCGAGGGCTGGACAATCGGCGCGAAGGCCGAACAGCTGCGGAAACGATCCGGATGCTTGAGCGCGATGGTCATTGCGCCATGCCCGCCCATGGAATGGCCGAATATTCCCTGCCGGTCCATGTCGGCGCGGAACTGCTCTGCGATGAGGGCCGGTAGTTCCTCGGTGATGTAGGTGTACATCTGGTAGTGTTCGGCCCAGGGCTTTTCGGTGGCGTCAAGATAGAAGCCGGCGCCCTTGCCCATCTGCCAGTTGGTCAGTTCGTCGGGGACGTCGTTGCCGCGCGGACTTGTGTCCGGGCAGACGATGATGAGGCCGAGTTCCGACGCCAGCCGTCGGTACTCACCCTTCTCGATAACGTTCGCATGGGTGCAGGTGAGACCGGAAAGATACCAGAGGACGGGGCAGGGCTCTTCGATCGCCTTCGGAGGCACGTAGACCGCAAAGGTCATGTCGCACTTGCACGCCTCCGATTCGTGGGAGAACACGCCCTGCATTCCGCCGAAGGCCGTGTTCTGGGAGAGAATGTTCATGGGGCGTCTCCGGATGGGGTGCTGATGGACTTGGCGCGCCGGCAGAGCCGGTCGAGCGTTTCGAGGAATTGCGAGCGGTCGCGCTGTGAGAAGGCGGCGTTATACCCCTTGCTCTCGCCCGTCTCGCGAAGGTGCTGGCCGAGATCGCGCATCGCGGTCGCCATGCCGATGTTCGTCTGGTCGAGGACGCGGCCAGTCGGCCCCGTGACGAAGGCGCCGGCGCCGACGCAGCGTCCGGCAAGCGGCACGTCGGCGGTGACGACGACGTCGCCCGGGCCGGCACGCTCGGCGATCCAGTCGTCCGCCGCATCGAAGGCGCCCGAGACGATGACGTTCTTCACCATCGGGTCGCGCGAGGGACGCAGGCCCGAATTGGCAACGAATGTCACCTCCAGGCCGTGCCGCTCGGCGACCCGGAGAATTTCCGGCTTTACGGGACAGGCGTCAGCATCGACGTAGATCATGGCAAGCTGATCTCATGCGCAACCGCCCACGCCGGAGGCGCGGCGGAAGCCCTTCTTTCGAGGACGCCTTGCGGGACCGTGCCGTCAGGCCGTCGTGGCGGCGGTGTCGTCGACCGTGCTGGCACCTGGGGCGTTCTTCTTGATCGACTCGATGGCGGACATGGCCGAAGCCTTGGCCTTGTAGCCTTCCGAGAGGAACATGACTTCGCCGTTGGATGCCTTGAAGCGGAAACGGAACTCGCCCTTCTTGTCCTTGTAGACTTCGAACTTGTACATGTTTCTCCACCCGTATCGTTGGACACCTGGATGATATCGGCGACGGGGCCGATTGCAAGCATGACGGAGGTCCTCAGTAGACGACGACGCTCCTGATGCTCTTTCCGCCATGCATGAGTTCGAAGCCGCGGTTGATGTCCTCCAGGCCCATCGTGTGGGTGATCATCGGGTCGATCTCGATCTTGCCTTCCATGTACCAGTCGACGATCTTCGGCACGTCTGTCCGTCCGCGCGCGCCGCCGAAGGCGGTGCCCATCCATGTGCGGCCGGTGACCAGCTGGAAGGGGCGGGTGGAGATTTCCTGGCCGGCGCCGGCGACCCCGATGATCACCGACTTGCCCCAGCCGCGATGCGAGGCCTCCAGCGCCTGCCGCATGACCTTGGTATTGCCGGTGCAGTCGAACGTGTAGTCGGCGCCGCCGATCTGGTCGGCCCCGCGCTTTGTCATGTTGACGAGATAGGCGACGATGTCGTCGCCGGCCTCCGTCGGGTTGACGAAATGGGTCATGCCGAAGCGCTCGCCCCATTCCTTGCGGTCGTTGTTGAGGTCGACGCCGATGATCATGTCGGCGCCGGCGAGCCTCAGTCCCTGGATGACGTTGAGGCC
>JAEZHO010000423.1 GCA_023416545.1 Pseudomonadota bacterium | reverse complement strand
GCGCTCGGCCGCTGCCGGCATCTCTTTTCCGATCCGCTGCTGGAGCGCGTCCGCGGCTCCATGCGGCTGACATCGAGAGCCGAGGCGATGCAAGAGCCGATCAAGGAGATACTCTCCTCCGTCGCCGCCCTCGTCGCACCCCGCGAGATCGACCTGAAGACCGTGCGCCAGACGGTGACGCTGCTGATGGCGGACGTGTTGATGGACCTTGCGCTGCCCGACCTCCTGGAGGAACTTGCCACCAGCGCGCCGGGCATCGATCTCTCGGTCCTGCCCTGGCCATCCTCGACCAGCGCCACGGAGGCGCTCGTCAGCGGGAGTTGCGATCTCGCCGTCTCGGTCATCCCGTCCGGCGACAGGTCGATACGGCGGGAATTGCTGTTTGAGGAAAACTACCGGATCCTGATGCGCCGGGATCACCCGGCAGCGGCGTCCTTCGACCTCGACACGTGGCTCGACTATCCGCATGTCATCGTCACCCGGCGAGGCCTCCTCGATACGCGGCTCGACGAGCAGCTTGCGGCGATGGAGCGCGACCGGCGGGTGGGGCTCGCGGTCCCCAGCTTCACGCTCGTGCCGCAACTCCTGCTGCGAACCGATCTCATCGCCATGCTGCCGAGCCGCTGCGTGCCGACGATCGGTCGCGACGCCTACGCGATCTTCGACCCGCCGCTGCCGATCAGCGGCTTTCCCATTCACATTGCATGGCACACGAGAAGCGACGTCGATCCGGTGGTGCAGCACGTGGCCTCCCGCATGCGGGAGGCGCTGGCCCCTCTCGCCGGGAGCCCGGGCGGGGCGCCGTGACCGGCGCCACGCCGTCGTCCTTCGCGCGGGCGACGGATAAGGATGTCTAGGACCGGGCCGCCAGGCCGGCCGCGACGCCCCTCAGCTCCGCCAGCCCCTTCAGCCGGCCGATCGCCGGATAGCCTGGTTGCGCGCCGCGCTTGAGGTCTTCGAGGATGTCCTGGCCGTGATCCGGGCGGAAGGGAATGACGCAATCGGAGCGCCCCTCCCCGCGACGCCGCTCCTCCTCGGCAAGCAGGGCCGCGATCACGCCGACCATGTCGACGTCGCCCGCCAGATGCTCGTCCTCGAAGAAGGAGGACGGAATGCCGTCCGTCTCGCGCTTGACGTTGCGCAGGTGGGCGAAGTGGATGCGCGGGCCGAGACGTCTCGCCATGCCCGGAAGATCGTTGTCCGGCCGCGCGCCCAGAGAACCGGTGCAGAAGGTGACCCCGCTCGCGGGGTCATCGACGGCGTCCAGCACTGCCCTGTAATGGGCTTCCGTGGACATGATGCGGGGGAGCCCGAGAAGCGGAAACGGCGGATCGTCCGGGTGGCAGCAGAGCCGCAGGCCGAGGCGCCCGGCATGCGGGACGACTTCGGAGAGGAAATCGACGAGATGCCCGCGCAGGCGGCTTTCGTCGATCGCCCGGTAGCGGGCAAGCTGGTCCTTCAGGTCGTCCAGCGAAGGCTGGGCCGTGGAGCCTGGGAGACCGGCGTTGACGTTCCTCGACAGTTGCAGGCGGCGTTCCGGCGTCATGCCGGAAAAGCGCGCCTCCGCCTCCTCGCGCAGGTGGAGCGGATAGTCGTCCTCCGCCCCTGCCCGCTGGAGGATGAAAAGGTCGTAGGCGACGAAATCGACCAGTTCGAAGCGCATGGTCGTGCCGCCATGGGGAACCCGCCAGGCAAGATCGGTCCGCGTCCAGTCGAGGACCGGCATGAAGTTGTAGCAGACGACCTCGATGCCCGCCCGGGCGAGGTTTTCCATCGAAAGGATGTAGTTCTCGACATGCCGGCGCCAGTCTCCGGTCTGCGTCTTGATCTCCTCGGAGATCGGCAGGCTTTCCACGACGTCCCATGCGAGCCCGGTCGGCTCGCCGGCCGGATCGACCGAAACCTCCTGCTGCCTCCGGGATATTTCCTCCGGCGTCCAGACCTCGCCATAGGCCACGTGATGGAGGGCAGAAACGATGCCCTCGGCGCCTGCCTGCCGTGCGTCCCGGACCGTCACCCTGTCGACCGGCCCGAACCATCTCCACGTCTGTTTCATGATCGTACTTCCTTATCTCTGCGGATCAGCCGAACGCGAGGTTCGGCAGCCAGAGGACCAGACCCGGCAGGAACAAGAGGGCGACGATGAGCGCGATGATCGTCGCCACGAACGGCAGCGACTCGATCGTGTACTCCTCGATCTTCACGTTCATCAGCGAGCAGACCGCGTACATGGCGACCCCCACCGGAGGCGTCATGCCGCCGAGCGTGACGATGCTCATCATCAGGATGCCGAAATGGACCGGGTCGATGCCCACCTGCGTGACGATCGGCACGAAGATCGGCGTCAGCAGGAGGACGAGGACCGTGCTTTCGACGAAGCAGCCGGCGATCAGCAGGAACAGGAGGATGAGCATGACGATCCCGGCCGGGCTTTCGATGCCGGCCAGCATCCAGGAGGAAATTCCCTGGGGCACCTGGAGGTAGATGATGGCGAAGCCGACCATGCCCGACATCAGGATGATGATCATGATCAGGCCGATGTCGGAAATCGCGTGGGCGAAGGCGCGCTTGGTCTTTTCGAAATTGAGTTCCCTGTGGGCGAGGAAGCCGACCAGGAAGGCGTAGACGACGGCGAAGGCGCCGACCTCGGAGGGCGTGAAGACGCCGCCGCGGATGGTCAGCACCAGCGCGACCGGGAAGAACAGCGCCCATTTGGCGCCCCAGACGGCCGATGCCAGGGCCTTGAACGTCGGCCGCTCGGTGTTTGCGACGACATAGCCGCGGCGCTTGGCGACGAGGTAGGTCGTGGTCATCAGCCCGACCATCATCAACAGGCCGGGAATGATGCCGGCCACGAAGAGACGACCGATCGAGACGTTGCCGACATAGCCGTAGAGGATGAGGCCGATGCTCGGCGGGATCGTCGCGGTGATCAGCGATCCGACGGCGATGGCCGCGGCGGAAAAGCCCTTGCCGTAGCCCTTGGCGATCATCGTCGGCCCGAGGATGCGCGCCTCCATGGCCGCATCGGCCACGGCCGATCCGGACACGCCGCCCATGACGGTGGAGAGGACGATCGCGACCTGGGCGAGGCCGCCCGCCATCCAGCCCACCGCGACATAGGAGAACTTGAAGAGCCGGTCGGTGATGCCGCTCTCGTTCATCAGGTGTCCGGCGAAGACGAAGAAGGGAACCGCCAGCAGCGGAAAGCTCTGGCTCATCGTCGCGATCTTCTGGACCGCGATCGAGATCGGCATGACCGGATCGGTGAGGAAGAAGACGAAGCCGGAGATCCCGATGGCGAAGGCCACGGGCATGCCGACGATCATGAAGGCAAAGAAGAGAAGCGTGATCAGGCCCATGTCAGAGTTCCGTCGGCGTGTTGAAATCAATGCCGGTGCGCGAATAGACGAGGGTCCTGCCATCGTCCCGGCGGCGCCATGTCCGGACCATGTTGTTGAGGAGAGCGACCGCAATCATCAGGCAGCCGACCGGAACGGCCGAGGTCACCCACGCATAGGAAAGGCCGCTGTCGCCGAACTGGCGCTGGGTGTTCATGACCGTCAGGCGGTAGCCCTCGACGGCCAGGAAGCCGAGGAAGACCAGGATGACCAGCGACAGCCCGTATTCGAGCCAGAGCCGCTGGCGCGGCTTCATCCAGCGGATGAGAAGGTCGATCCCCAGGTGGCCCTTCTCGCGCATGGCGCGCGCCGCCCCGAAAAAGCAGAGCCAGATGAACAGGAGCTGCGCCATGTCGACCGACCAGATCAGCGGATATCCGAAGAACCGCATGATGGCCGCGATGAAGACGAGCACGACGATAACGCCAAGGATGATCGCCGCGATGGCGAACTCCAGCTGCGCCAAGCGTTTGAGCATGGGAAATGACCTATGTTGAGAAAAGAGAAGGAAGGGGCGCAACGGCGCCCCTTCTCACACGGTGATTATTCGGCAGCGATCTTCTGGAGCTGCTCGCGAAGGTCCGCGTAGCCGAGCGTCTCGTAGACGCCGGCCGTCGCCTCGCGGAACGGCGCGGGATCGATTTCCGAGACGTTCATTCCGGCGGCCTTCAGGCCTTCCTCGATCTTGGAAAGGGCATCCTGCGTGCCGTAGGAGGCGACGTCACCGGCCTTGAGCGCCTCCTCGCGGAGAGCCGTCTGGAGTTCGGCGGGAAGGCTGTCGAACCAGATCGAGCTGGTGACGAGACCGGTGATGAGGTTGATATGCCCGGTCTTGGTCAGTTCCTTGGTGACTTCGAAGAGCTTTGCGCCCTGCCCTGCCGGCAGCTGGGCTTCGACCGAATCGATGACGTTCTGCTGCAGGGCGGAATAGACTTCCGCAAACGGCATCGGCGTCGGCGTGGCGCCCATCGCCTTGATCGTCTCGACCCAGACCGGCGCGCCCGGCGTGCGCATGCGGCTGCCGGAGAGATCGGCAGGGCCGGTCACCGGCTTGTTGGTCCACAGCTGGCGCTCGCCCTGCCACCAGTTGAAGGACAGGACCTGATGGCCAGACGCCGTCTTCAGCTTGGTGACCCATTCCTCGAAGGCCGGCGAGGTGACGATCTTGCGCATGCCTTCGTAACCGGAGGCGAGATAGGGTGCTCCGAGCACGCCGAACTCGTTCTGGAAGACGGCAAGGCGGCCGCCGTCGACGACCACGGCCACCGGCGCGCCGGCGCGGGCCTGCTCGAGGACGTCCTCGTCGGGGCCGAGCTGGGTGTTCGGGAAGAGCTTGACCTCGATCGCGCCGCCGGTGCGCTCGCCCAGCTTGTCACGGAAGCTTTCGAGACCCTTGTACAACGGGTCGTCGACGGTCAGCGCGGTATTGATGCTAAGGGTATAGT
>JAEZHO010000270.1 GCA_023416545.1 Pseudomonadota bacterium | reverse complement strand
AAGATAACGAATCATCGATGAGCGGCATTGAGCCAAAAGAACTTTTCGAAACGCTGTTCCATGAGAGTGTTCGGGCGGCAGATCCCGCCCTTGCCATGCAGGCGTTCATGCCGGAGCCTCCAAGAGGACGCCTGGTCGTCGTCGGGGCGGGCAAGAGCACCGGGAAGATGGCGGAAGCCTTCGAGAAGGCCTGGGACGGTCCCCTGGAAGGGGTAGTGGTCGTACCGAATGGCCACGAGGTCTCGGTCGAGAAAATCAGGGTCCTCCATGCCGCCCATCCCGTTCCCGACGAAGCGGGACTGGCTGCGACCCGGGCACTGTTCGATGCCGTTGAGGGGCTTTCGGCGGACGACCTCGTGGTGGCGCTGATTTCCGGCGGCGGGTCGGCGCTTTTGCCTGCTCCGCCGGAAGGCATGACGCTCAAGGATGAGATTGCCGTCAATCGCGCTCTTCTGGCCTCGGGTGCGCCGATCAGCGCGATGAATGTCGTGCGCAAGCACCTGTCGACGATCAAGGGCGGCCAGCTGGCGCTGGCGGCTCATCCGGCGACGGTCCTCACCCTGATCGTCTCCGACATTCCGGGTGACGATCCGGCGATGGTCGCCTCCGGGCCGACCGTGCCCGACCGTGCGAACCGCGCCGAGGCCCTGCAGATCGTCGAAAGCTACGGGATCGAACTGCCTTCCGCTGCCTTGACGCGTCTTTCTTCTCCGGAAGCGGACCTCGCCCCACCCGAGGATGAGCGCTTTGACGGCAACGACGTAAAGATCATCGCGTCGGCAGCAAGGTCGCTGGAGGCCGTCGCTGAAAAGGCGAGGGAACTCGGCATTCCCGCCGCCATCCTTTCCGAAGCGATCGAGGGCGAAGCGCGCGATATCGGTGCGATGCACGGGGCGATCGCGCGCGAGGTGGCGTTGAAATCGCGGCCCTTTCCCAAGCCGGTCCTGCTGATCTCGGGCGGCGAGACCACAGTGACCATCAAGGGCGACGGCGGCAAGGGCGGGCGCAACGGCGAATTCCTGCTCGCGCTTGCGCTTTCGATCGAGGGCGTCGCCGGCATCCATGCTTTCGCGGCCGACACCGATGGCCGGGACGGTTCCGAACATAACGCGGGAGCCTTTGCGGACGGGTCGAGCGTCGTGCGCATGCGCCAGAATGGCTGCGATCCCCGGCAGAGCCTTGCAAACCACGACGCCTGGTCCGCCTTCAACTGTGTGGGCGACATTTTCCACTGCGGTCCCACCGGAACGAACGTCAACGACCTTCGGCTGGTGCTGATCCGATAGGGGCGGCCAGGAACGGCCTTCGCGATGCGCTGCCGGCTAACAGCAGCCGTCGAATGACCTGTGCCATTGCACGAGGGCATCCTCGATGACGGGCCAGCTTCCGGCCAGCGCGTCGAATTTCTTGACCGATTCCCGATAGCTGCGGCGCAGCTCGGTCTCGATGGCGGCAAGGTCGACATCGGGCAGGGTGCCGTTCTCGACGATGGTGCGCCCCGCGACGACGACCTTGCGAACATGCCTTGCGGTCGCCCGGGCGAAAAAAAGATCGACAGGCGCCACGTCGAGGATACGGTCGCGATCCAGACGGTCGTAGTCGAGCTGCAGAAAGTCGGCCGGTTCTCCGACCGCAATCGTTCCGGATCCGGGTGCCCCGATCCCCCGACGTCCATGGGCGGTGCTCTGCAGGAGAAATTCCTCCCGCGACCAGGACGGCGCAAAACCTTTTCCGGCATGCAGGACATTGGCGAGGCGGATTTCGCGGATCATGTCGTCGTCCTCGTCCAGCGCCTGCCCGTCGATGCCGATCGCGACACCGCAGCCGCGCCGGCGCGCGTCGGCAATGGGGCCGAGGCCGGAACGGAGATGGAGATTGGAACCGGAATTGGTGACGATGCGGCAACCGGCTTCCGCGATCATGTCCAGTTCGTGCGGACGCGCGTGAACGCAGTGCGCCAGCGTCAGCCGTGGCGAGAGAAGGCCGATCTCCTTCAGGTAGGTGACGATCCCTTGGGGGAAGGTCAGATCCGCCCATCGCCGCTGATAGGGTGTCTCCAGGAGATGCATGTGGACCCTGCGGCCGGTTTCGGCAGACCGCGAGGCGACAGCCCGCAACAGTTCGTCGGAGCACCATTGCACTCCGGCGGGGCCGAACTGGACATCGACCATCGGCCCCTCGATTTTCTCCGCGATGCGTTCCGTGACATCGATCAGGTGCCCGGGCGACGGGGGAGGGCGGCAGTAGGTTTCCTTCAGGAGGGCGGCGACATCCGGCGGAAGCCTCTCCAGCACCGCCGTCTCGTCGCCGTAGACGAGCGGGTTGCGGTCGCGGATTGCCGGGGCGAAGGCGATCCTCACCCCGACGTGACGCGCTGCCCGCGCCACCTCGCAGGCCTCGTCGACGGGATCGAGCTTGCCGCTCGGCCGCGTGTAATGGACCATGACGGCGCCACAGCCTGACAAGGCAGCCCGTGCGAGCGGCGCCACTGCGGCCATGTAGGCATCGGGCGGCGTGGCAAGGATCGTGCGCGGCAACCATGCCTCGAGCGGCAGGAAGGCGGTGCCGAAGGACGACATCGGCAGCGGCCGGACGTGATCGTGGGCGTTGGCGAGCGCCGGGATGACAAGCGTACGGCCGGCGCCGACCGGTGCCACGCCAGCATCCTCGACGGCGGTGATGACGCCGTCCTGCCAGCGGATCAGGCGGTTCCGCCCCGGGCCCTGTGGTTCGCCGATCGTATGGGTGGCGGAGATCTCCCCGGAACTAGACATCGGCGTTTGCCAATCGGACCGGGACGGCGGCCGCGCAGCCTTCGCCCCGGGGATCGTGAGCGCCGTCCACCGCACCATCGTCCCCCAGGCGGATCACTCCGGCCTGTCCGAAGATCGGGGATAACGCGGGAAGCAGGGCAAGCTCATGGCCAAGGCCCAGGAGTGCGTCCGCCGTTTCGGAAGGCAGCGACCCCTCGACCTTCAGGCTGTCGCGACTGTCGGAGAAGGTTCGACCCAGCAGGAAGCGCGGCTGGGCAAGCGCCTCATCCGGCGACATGCCGTCGTCGAGCAGGCTGGTCAGCAGCACGGAAAGGGTCTGCGGCTGCCCGTCGGCGCCCTGCGTGCCGTAGAGAAGGTGAGGAGCGCCATCGCGGAGCGCGATGCCGGGATTGAGGGTGTAGAAGGGGCGCTTGCCGGGCGCGAGGCAGTTGGGGTGGCCCGGCTCGGTCGAAAAGGCTGCTCCCCGATTTTGCCAGAGAATGCCCGTCCCGGGGACGGTGACGCCGCTGCCCCAGTCGAAATAGGTGCTCTGGAG
>JAEZHO010000141.1 GCA_023416545.1 Pseudomonadota bacterium | reverse complement strand
TCGATATCCCGCGCATCGTCCGCCGGGCCGCCGGCCGTCTCGATCTCGAGCGGCGCGACCGGATCGACCGGCGAAACCGGCAGGTCTTCGCTGCGCGGATGCGGTTCCGATTCCGCGTCGATCGCCGCGGCTTCCGCCGGCGTCAGCTGCGTTTCCGGTTCCTGTTCCCCGGCCGGCTTCTCCTTGCCGAAGGTGAAGACCTTTTTGATGAAGCCTATTGCCATGAATTCCGATCCGGTTACGCGGCCAGCGCCGACGCAACCTCCATATCCAGATGTTTGCCGTTGTGCCCGGTAATGATAACGCGCCTGACCTCGCGGGGAACAAGCCCGGGCGCGGCAACAAGCGAAAAATTCTCCGTATGCGCCATGCCGTTCATCTCGACGATGATCGTCTGCTCGCTTCCGATCATGCGATCGAGATGGGCCCGGTGCAGAGCCTCGCCCCGCGCCCGAAGCTTCGCGGCACGCTCCTTGACGAGACGGCGGTCGAGCTGCGGCATGCGCGCCGCCGGCGTGCCCGGCCGCGGGCTGTAGGGGAAGACGTGCAGGAAGGCGAGGCCCGCCTCCTCCGCAAGCGTCGCCGCATTCTCGGCCATCTCTTCCGTTTCGGTCGGAAAGCCGGCAATCATGTCGGCCCCGAAGGCGATGTCGGGACGAAGGCGTCTTGCCTGTTCGACGAAGGCGAGCGCGTCGGCGCGGGAGTGCCGGCGCTTCATGCGCTTCAGGATCAGGTCGTCGCCGTGCTGCAGCGAAAGATGCAGATGCGGCATGAAGCGAGGCTCGTCGGCGATCAGGTCCCAGAGGTGGTCGTCCGCCTCGATGCTGTCGATCGACGACAGGCGAAGGCGCAGGATTTCAGGCACCTGCTTGAGAAGGGTTCTGGCAAGCAGGCCAAGCGTCGGTTGGCCGGGAAGATCGGCGCCGTAGCTCGTGGCGTCGACGCCGGTCAGCACGATTTCGCGGTAGCCGCCCTCGACGAGCTTGCGGGCCTGGTCGACCACGGCGCCCATCGGCACCGAGCGGGAATTGCCGCGGCCATAGGGGATGATGCAGAAGGTGCAACGGTGGTCGCAGCCGTTCTGGACCTGGATGAAGGCGCGCACGTGACCGTCGATGTGCCTTACCATCTGCGGCGCGGTCGCCCTGACGCTCATGATGTCGTTGACCCGCAGCTTCTCTTCCGCCGAGACCCCGAAATCGGGCAGCGCGCGGTAGGAGGCGGCCGTCAGCTTCTCCTCGTTGCCGAGCACGGCATCGACTTCCGGCATTTCGGCGAAGACCTGTTTCTCGGTCTGGGCCGCGCATCCGGTGACGATGATGCGGGCATGCGGGTTGTCGCGACGGGCCCGGCGGATGGCCTGGCGCGCCTGGCGCACCGCCTCCGCGGTGACGGCACAGGTATTGACGAGCACGGCATTGTTCAGGCCGGCCTTTTCGGCCGCGGCCCGCATCACTTCGGACTCGTAGGTGTTCAGCCGGCAACCGAATGTGATGACGTCCACGCCGCTCACTGCACCCCTGCCTCCGGCTCCTCGTCTCGGATGAAGGCGCCCGTCGCCGGGTCGAGCTTTCCGGACCATTCCCATTCGGCGGGACCCGTCATCACCACATGGTCGTCGGCGCGCCAGTCGATGACCAGCGGCTGGCGGCTCGGCGCCGATGCGACGTCGATGGTGACGATGCGCCCCGTGCGGCCCGTGCGGGCGGCGCAGACCGCGGCTGCGCAGGCGGCCGAACCGCAGGCGAGCGTCAGCCCGGCGCCGCGCTCCCAGGTGCGGGTGCGAAGCGAATTGCCCGACGTCACCTGGGCCAGCGTGATGTTCGCCTTCTCGGGAAACATGGGATGATTTTCGAGAAGCGGCCCGAAGCGCTCCAGATCGAATGTCATCGGGTCGCGATCGACCCAGAAGACGGCATGCGGATTGCCCATCGACATGGCGGAGGGCGAATGCAGGACGGGCGCATCGATCGGGCCGATCTGCAGCTCGATGCGGCTGGTGTCGGCGAATTCCTCGGCAAGCGGGATACGGTCCCAGTCGAAGACGGGCCTGCCCATGTCGACGGAGATGGTGCCGTCCTCGTGCTCCTCGGCATTCAGGATGCCGGCGACCGTCTGGAAGGTGAAGGCCCTGCGGCCCGTCTCGGCGGCGAGCGCCTGGACCACGCAGCGCGTGCCGTTTCCGCAGGCCTGCGCTTTCGAGCCGTCCGAATTGAGGATGTCGATCCAGGCGTCCGTACCCTGCGCCTTCGGATCGTGGATCGCCATGATCTGGTCGAACCGGGTCCGCGGATCGGCATTGAGGGCGATCGCCGCCTCCGGCCTCACCTTGTCCGGCCGGCTGCGCATGTCGACGACGAGGATCTTGTTGCCAAGCCCGTTCATCTTCGCGAATTCGACCAGTTGTGCCATTGCCTTCGATCCCGTTGGGCCGTGCCGCTTCCGGCCGTATATGGCGGAAAAGGCGGGTAATTACCAGAGCGCGGACATGCTTCGCCACCGCTACCGGGTGCCGGCGCGGTTGGAGTTATTGTCAAGGAGAGCCCACGCACATGCGAAACCTCTCAAAGTATTTATGTGTGGCTCCGCATGTGCGTGGCCTTCGGCGTTCTTTCGGGACTTCCGGTCCCTACAGGTGATCGTCTCGCCTCACTGCACGCAGGATCGCTCCTGCGCTTGAACGGCTGAACCGAACCGGGCTTGGCGACCCGGGGGAGGCTTGATAGGCGGCAACATCCTGGAATGCTCCGCCATGCCTTTCACCTCCCTGCCCTCACCGCACGTTACGGCATTGGAACAGGGCGCCGGCTCCCGCCTGCCCGCGAACGTCTCGCGAAACACTCCGGCAACGGAAGCAGGCCAAGTATCCACCACCTTCGGCTGACGTGAATCCTGAAGATGCCAAGTCATTCATTTTGTTGAGATCCACCCCCGGATTCATCCCCCTGAAGGGTTAGACAGCAGCTGCCGGAACCTCGAAGACTTCGCCTGGCCGCATCGGACGGAACCGGTCCCGCGGCAGGCTGCGCTTGTCGAGCGCCGCATGCAGCGCCTCGACCGGCTCCTCTATGCCTTCGTCGGTGAGCTGGAACGTCCCCCAGTGATGCCCCGCGACGTGCGCGGCATTGCACAGGAGCATGCCCTCCACGGCCTCGTCCGGGTTCTGGTGCTGCGCCTTCATGAACCATTGCGGCTCGTAGGCGCCGAAGGGCAGGTTGGCGAGACGGAAGCCGCCGTGCTTCTCGCTTGCGGCGCGATAGTTGATGCCACCGTGGAAGCCGGTATCGCCGACATGGTAGACCTTGCCGGCCGGCGTCTCGATGACGAAAGCGGCCCAGAGCGCCATGCGCCGGTCGCCGAGCCCCCGGGCCGACCAGTGGTGGCAGGGCTCGCAATGCAGGGCGACGCCCTGGCCGATTTCCAGCCGGTCGCCCCAGTCCATCACGTCGAAGCGGGCATCGGCAACGCGGCCGCGGATGATCTCGTCATTGCCGAGCGGCGTGACGAGGCGCGGCCTGTCACGACCCTGGAGGACCCAAAGGGTTTCCAGATCCATGTGGTCGTAATGATTGTGGGTCACGATGACGAGGTCGATGGGCGGCAGGTCGCCCATGTTGATGCCCGGCCGGTTGACGCGCCGGGGGCCGGCGAAGCTGAGGGGACTTGCACGCTCGTCCCAAACGGGATCGGTCAGGATGTTGAGCCCGGCGACCTGGATGAGGAAGGAGGCGTGGCCGACCATGGTGACCACGAGCCGATCACCGGACACGCGCTCTTCCGGGACCGTCTGCGGGAAGGGACTGGGAAAGCTTTCCGGCCAGGCTTTGCTGCCGTTGGCGATCTTCCAGCGGATCAGGTTTAGGAGACCACCCGGCTCTTCCCCGCCCGGATTGAAGAAGAGCTTCCCGTCGAAATGGTCGCTGGCGGGTCCGGAATAGTATCTGTTGCCTGCCATGGCGGTCCCTGCCGTGACGCCCCCGGCAAGCGCGGCAAGGGCCGCGAGACCGGACCATTTGAGGAAATTGCGACGGTTCATGTTCCCATCTATATGGTGGGCCTCCGACGGCCGCAAGTTTGAGGGGAGCCCTCCCGGAAAAGTGACGAGCCCGCCCGAGCTTGACTTTCCCGGCCGTTTCCTGTTAATCGCGGCCATCTGCTGACAAGTTACGAGACTTGGAGCCGCCGACCGGGGCCGAACGATGAGCCCGGAGGTCAACACCCGACAGCGCGATGCGCCCTCGGGTGCTTTTTGGCTTTGCCCGTTTGCGGGCGTCTTGTTTTCGACGCGGAAAGACCCGACGTTTCCGGCACCCGGAAACGAAGAAGGAAGACACGGATGTTTGAAAACCTCCAGGACCGACTTGGCTCCATTCTGAATGGACTGACCGGCCGTGGCGCACTGAGCGAGGCGGATGTCTCCGCCGCGCTGCGCGAGGTTCGCCGTGCCCTGCTCGAGGCGGACGTTTCGCTCGAGGTCGTCCGCTCGTTCACCGACAAGGTCCGCGAGAAGGCGGTCGGCGCCGCCGTCGTGAAGTCGATCAAGCCCGGCCAGATGGTCGTCAAGATCGTCCATGACGAATTGGTCGAGATGCTGGGCTCCGAAGGGGTCGGCATCGACCTGCACGCGCCCGCTCCCGTCGTCATCATGATGGTCGGCCTCCAGGGCTCGGGCAAGACGACGACCACCGGCAAGATCGCCAAGCGGCTGACGGACCGCGACAAGAAGAAGGTGCTGATGGCGTCGCTGGACACGCGACGTCCCGCCGCCCAGGAACAGCTGCGGCAGCTCGGCGCCCAGACCGGGATCGACACGCTGCCGGTCATCGCCGGCCAGTCGCCCACCGACATCGCCGCGCGCGCCGTGCAGGCCGCCAAGCTCGGCGGCCATGATGTCGTCATTCTCGACACCGCCGGCCGCACGCATATCGACGAGCCGCTGATGGTCGAGATGGCGGAGATCAAGCGGAAGGCGAACCCGCACGAAATCCTGCTCGTTGCCGACAGCCTGACCGGCCAGGACGCCGTCAACCTGGCGCGCAATTTCGACGAACGCGTCGGCATCACCGGCCTCGTGCTCACCCGCATGGACGGCGACGGCCGCGGCGGCGCGGCCCTTTCGATGCGCGCCGTCACCGGCAAGCCGATCAAGCTGATCGGCACGGGCGAGAAGATGACGGAGATGGAGGAATTCCATCCCCGCCGCATCGCCGACCGCATCCTCGGCATGGGCGACATCGTCTCGCTCGTGGAGAAGGCCGCCGAGAACATCGACGCCGAGAAGGCGCGCGCCATGGCCGAGAAGATGGCCAAGGGCAAGTTCGACCTGAACGACCTCGCCGAGCAGCTGCGCCAGATGAAGTCGCTCGGCGGCATGGGCGGCATCATGGGCATGATGCCGGGAATGGCCGGCATGAAGGACAAGCTGGCCGCCTCCGGGATGAGCGACAAGGTCTTCGACCGCCAGATTGCCATCATCTCCTCGATGACCAGGGCCGAGCGCAGCAATCCCGACATCCTGAAGCATTCCCGCAAGAAGCGCATCGCCGCCGGTTCCGGCACGGATGCGGCCGAGATCAACAAGCTGCTGAAGATGCATCGCCAGATGGCCGACATGATGAAGGCCATGGGCGGCAAGGGCAAGGGCGGCGGCATGATGAAGCAGATGATGGGCGGGCTTGCCGGAAAGATGGGCCTTGGCGGCATGGGTGGAATGGGCGGTCTGGGTGGCATGCCGGACCTCTCGAAGCTCGACCCCAAGCAGCTCGAGGCGCTGCAGAAGCAGGCCGAAGCCGCCGGCTTCAAGCCGGGCTCGATGCCGGGCGCAGGACTGCCGGGCATGGGCGGACTGCCCGGCCTTGGCGGCGGGTTCCCGGGGCTTCCGGGCCTGCCGAAGAAGAAGTGAGGGAGACCATGGCCGAAGACGTAAAGCAGAAGCTCGCAAGTTTGCGCCAGTCGATCGACAACATCGACGCCGCGCTCGTGCACATACTCGCCGAGCGCTTTCGCTGCACCAAGGAAGTGGGCCTCCTGAAGGCCCAGTACGATTTGCCGCCGGCCGACCCGGCGCGCGAGGAATACCAGATCGAACGCCTTCGCCGCCTGGCGAACGACGCTCATCTGGACCCGGATTTCGCGGAAAAATTCCTGAACTTCGTGATCAGGGAAGTGATCCGGCACCATGAAGCCATCGCCGCCGAGCACGGCGGCACGAAACAACCCGCTTGAACCATACAGCCCGCCGGACGGCGGCCTCAAGAAAGACCAAGGAGTAAGAACATGACCCTGAAGATTCGTCTCGCCCGCGGCGGCTCCAAGAAGCGCCCCTACTACCACGTCGTCGTTGCCGACGCCCGCGCTCCGCGCGACGGCCGCTTCCTCGAGAAGCTCGGCTCCTGGAACCCGATGCTGCCGAAGGACAACGACAAGCGCGTCGAACTGAACGTCGAGCGCATCCAGGAATGGATCGCCAAGGGCGCCCAGCCGACCGACCGCGTCCTGCGCTTCCTGGCCGAAGCCGGCGTTGCCCAGCGCGACACCCGCAGCAACCCGGAAAAGGCAAAGCCGGGCAAGAAGGCCCAGGAACGCGCCGCCGAGAAGGCCCAGAAGGCCGAAGACGCCAAGGCTGCCGCTGCCGAAGCTGCCGCCGAATAAGACCGATCCGCATCTCGCGGAAGAACGGGCGGCACGGGGACGTGCCGCCCGTTTTCTGTTTCCATTTGCCCCGGCTGCCGGTAAAAGCGCCTGAACCACCGGAATATGCGCATGACGAAGCTCCAGAACCCCATCCTCATGGCGACGATCGGCGCGGCCCAGGGCCTGCGCGGCGAAGTGCGGGTGCGCGCCTACACGGCCGATCCCATGGCACTCGGCGATTACGGGAGCCTGCACAGCAAGGATGGCCGGGTCTTCGAAATCCTCGAGATTCGTGAAGCCAAGAACGTCGTGATCGTCCGTTTCCGGGGCATCAACGACCGCAATGCGGCCGAGGCGCTCGGCGGCCTTGAACTCTACATCGAGCGGGAGAACCTGCCCGACGAAGAGCTCGAAGACGACGAATTCTATTACGCTGACCTTGAAGGCCTGGAGGCCGTCGACGGAGACGGCACCAGCTACGGCACGGTGACCGGCGTCTTCGATTTCGGCGCCGGCGACCTGCTGGAACTGAAGGGCCCCGGCCGCCGACCCGTCCTCATCCCCTTTTCCGAGACAGCCGTGCTGGAGATCGATCTCGAGGGTGGACGCATCCTGATCGATCCGCGGGCGGCAGGCCTCATCGAGGACCCAGAGGATCGCCAGCCCGGCAAGGGCCGGCGCGGCGGAGGCCCCGGCGAAGCGCCATGACCTTCCGCGCAACGGTCCTGACCCTCTATCCGGAAATGTTTCCCGGCCACCTTGCATTCTCGCTCGCCGGAAAGGCGCTGGAGCGCGGGCAATGGTCGATCGAGCCGGTGCAGATCCGCGACTTTGCCGAGGACCGCCATCGAACCGTGGACGACACCCCGGCAGGCGGCGGGGCGGGCATGGTGCTCAAGCCCGATATCCTCGCCAAGGCCATCGACCAGTTGTCGGCGGACGACAGCCGCCCGCGCCTGCTGATGAGCCCCCGCGGTCGGCCGCTGACGCAGAAGCGCGTCCGGGAACTGGCCGCCGGCGACGGCGTCGTGATCGTCTGCGGTCGTTTCGAGGGCGTCGACCAGCGGGTCATCGATGCGCGCGGGCTCGAGGAAGTCTCGATCGGCGACTACATCCTCTCCGGCGGCGAACCGGCCGCACTGACGCTCCTCGACGCCGTGGTGCGCATCCTGCCCGGCGTGATGGGCAACGCCCTTTCCGGCACGCACGAGAGCTTCGAGGACGGGCTGCTCGAACATCCGCATTATACCCGTCCGCAGGTCTTCGAGGGCCGCGAGATCCCACCCGTGCTGACCTCCGGAAACCATGCCGAAATCGACAAGTGGCGCCGCGAGCAGGCTCTGAAGCTGACCGATGAGCGCCGGCCCGACCTGTTGAGGTCCCAAAGCAAGGACTGACCGATGACGATGTTCCTGCGCCTGGAAAACGCCTGCCTCGCACTGGCTGCATTGGCGGCCTACTGGCACTGGGACGCCGGATGGTGGCTTTTCCTGATCCTCGTCCTCGTGCCCGACCTGTCCATGCTGGGCTACATCTTCGGACCCAGGATTGGCGCCATCTCCTACAACGCGGTGCACAGCCTGATCGGTGTGGGGCTGCTGCTTCTCATCGGCTACCTGGCTGCGTGGGAACTGGCGGTTCCGGTAGCCCTGATCTGGGCCTTCCACATCTTCCTCGACCGGGCGCTGGGCTACGGCCTGAAGTACCGGACCGGCTTCCAGGACACCCATCTCGGGCGGATCGGTCAGCCGGTCACGAAATAATAGGTGGTGAGCGCGATGCCCACCGCGACGACGATGACGCGCATGGCCGTCTGTGACACGCGCCGCGCCATCCAGACGCCCGAATAGCCGCCGAGCGCGACGCCCGGGATCATCACCAGCGCCTGCGGCCAGGCGACGACGCCGCCGCCGACGAAGATGACGATCGCCACGGCGGCGATCAGGATCGACAGGAGGTTCTTCAGGGCGTTGAGGTGGTGATAGGTGCCGCCCGACGTGATGCCGAGCATGGCGAGCATCATGATGCCCATTCCCGCCCCGAAGAAGCCGCCATAGATCGAGGTGAAGAACTGGGCGACGACGCTCGTCTTGGAATTGACCGGCTTTCCGGCACTGGCCTTCGGCTTAAGCCACGGTCCGGCGGCAAAGATGATCGTCGCCGCGGCCAGCAGCCAGGGAACGATCTGGCGGAAAGAGGGATTGTCCAGCGACAGGAGGAGCAGCGATCCCCCAGTGGCGCCGATAACGGAGACGATCGACAGCGCGATGGCGCTTTTCCAGCTTTTTGCGATCTCGTCCCGGTAGGCGAGCGTCGAGGTGATGTAGCCCGGAAACTGAGTGATCGACGACGTGGCATTGGCGGTGATCGGCGGCATGCCGGCAACCGTGAGCGCGCCGAAGGTCAGGAAGGTGCCGCCGCCGGCGATGGCATTGACCACGCCCGCGAAAAACGCCGAGACGAACAGCAGCAGCATCGTTAGGATTGTCATGGAATTCCCCCTTGGCCTGGCGACAGCACATAGCGGGCAGCAGCTGCGACGACAAGGCAAGTGGCAGGCGAAGCGTTACGCCGCCAGAATCTAGGCCGCAGATGATGACAAACCGGTTTCTTTGGTGTATTGGCGCACCCGGACATGGGGCTCCGCGCCTGCGCGCGATCTCCCCGTCGACCAGCAAGAAAGAATGGCGAACCCGCTCTTGTCCCGCAAGGGACACACTCCGGAGGCCCGGCCGAAGGACGATCATCGAGCGCTCTGGCTGTTTCAGAAGAACGGAAAGGTTTGACAATGAACATCATCCAGGAACTGGAAGCCGAACAGGCCGCCAAGATCGAAGCCCAGCGCAAGCTGCCGGAATTTTCCGCCGGCGACACCCTGCGCGTGAACGTCCGCGTTCGCGAAGGCAACCGTACCCGCGTACAGGCCTATGAAGGCGTCTGCATCGCCCGTTCCGGCGGCGGCATCAACGAGAGCTTCACCGTCCGCAAGATTTCCTACGGCGAAGGCGTCGAGCGCGTATTCCCGGTCTACTCGCCGCTCGTCGAAAGCGTCGAAGTCGTCCGCCGCGGTAAGGTCCGTCGCGCCAAGCTCTACTACCTGCGCGATCGTCGCGGTAAGTCGGCCCGTATCGTCGAGAACACCGGCACCCGCGCCCGCAAGCTGAACGAAGCCGAGCGCGCTGCGATCATCGAGGAAAAGGCACGCATCGAGGCCGAGAAGGTAGCAGCCGCCCAGGCGCTTGCAGCCGAGAAGGCAGCAGCGGAAGCCGCCGAGGCAAAGGCAGCGGAAGAAGCAAAGGCTGCAGAGGCTTCTGCAGAATAAGCTTCGTCCCACCGGACATCGAGAAGGCGGCCCACGGGTCGCCTTTTTTGTTGCCCGCGCTCCCCCCGGCAAAAACCGGTCATATTGAACGGCCGCCGCAAAACTGCTAATAGGGCGCCATGGGATCGAAATTCGGATGCCTCGCGAACCAGTTCATCGTGCTGCAGGACCACAAGCGTCTGCCGGCACGGTTTTTCGCGCGCATCCATGGCGCTCTGACCAGCCGACTTCGCTGAGCCGATCCATGCTCGTCCCCGGCAGCGATACGTGCCGGATTCCCTAATTCGCATATTCCCTGCAATGGATGGCAGCCATGAGCGCACCCCGTACCCTCTATGACAAGATCTGGGACGACCACGTCGTCAGCCAGGACGAGACCGGAACCTGTCTTCTCTACATCGACCGCCACCTCGTGCACGAGGTGACGAGCCCGCAGGCCTTCGAGGGACTGCGCCTGGCCGGCCGCAAGGTGCGCGCGCCGGAGAAGACGCTCGCGGTCGTCGACCACAACGTTCCGACCACGCCTGACCGCCATATCGGCATCAAGAACGAGGAAAGCCGCATCCAGGTCGAGGCGCTGGCGCAGAACGCCCGCGACTTCGGCGTGGAATACTATTCCGAAAAGGACAAGCGGCAGGGCATCGTCCATATCGTCGGTCCCGAGCAGGGCTTCACCCTGCCGGGCATGACGATCGTCTGCGGCGACAGCCATACGTCGACCCACGG
>JAEZHO010000076.1 GCA_023416545.1 Pseudomonadota bacterium | reverse complement strand
TCGGCGCCTGTGCCGCCTGGACCGGCTTCGAATTCTGGATGGGTGCGCCGATGTGGGGCGTGATCGTCGGAGGGGTGGGAGCCTATGCCGCCTACAAGCTCCTCTACGAGTTCTATCGCAGGCCGCCCGCCGGCCCCGCGTCCGAGGCCGCTCAGGACGAGCGCCAGTAGAGATCCTTGATCGCGCGGTCGATGAGGAGGTTCGCGGTCTTCATCCTCAGCGTCGCATTGTCGCGAAGCGCCTCCGGCACCCGGTCCGGATGATTGTCCTTGGCGAAGCGCCGGCGCCGTTCGGCCAGCGTCTCGGCGCTGTGGGCCGGCCCGAGGCCGAGGTCCTCGGCAATTTCCGCCTCGGTGAGCCGAAGAAGGTGCGGGGGCACGGGCTCCTCGGCAGGTTCGGCCGCCTCCGGTTCCCCGGCGGGCAGCGGGTCCGGTGGCCCGATCTCGGCGAGGAGGTCCAGATAGGCACTTTCGGCCGCCTGGCCCGGCTCCACCGCGTCCATCCCTGCCGTGGCGACGACGAACCCCGTCTTCAGCCCCGGCTGCCGGAATGCGGGCGACACCGGTCCTTCCGCCTCTTCCCTGCCTTCCTCGTCCAGCCGGGTCAGAACCGACTGGAACAGCGATTGCCCGACCAGCATCCTGCCTCCTTGTAGAGGGCCACAAGATCACGCCAAGGTGGAGCAGGGCTTGCGCGACGGGTGGGCCGCCTTTGCCTCCCGTACGCCGTCCGGATGGTCCGGGGCGAACCGCCTTCCTACTGCTGCTGGCTGCTCATCGGCGCGACGGTGACCGCGACGGTGAGATCCTCGCTGGTCGGGCCGATCCGCACGCCGGCGACCGGCGCGCAGTCGTGGTAGCACATGCCGGTCGCGAGCCGGACGTAGCGCTCGTCGGGACAGGTGTTGTTTGCCGGGTCGAACCCCGCCCAGCCGAGGTTCGGCAGGTGGACCTCCGCCCAGGCATGGGTCGCGACCTGGTCGGTGATGCCATCCATCAGCAGGTAGCCCGACACGTAGCGGGCCGGTATGCCGAGCGAGCGCGCCGCGGCGATGAAGATGTGGGCGTGATCCTGGCAGACGCCGCTGCGGGCCGCGAGCGCCTGTTCGGCGGTCGTCTCGCTGTCGGTGGTCCCCGGCAGGTAGGCGACCTCGGCATTGATCGTGTTCATCAGCGAATGCATCCGGCCGAGTTCGTCCTCGCCGCCGACGCGCTGGAGGAGGTCGCGTACCCGCTGTCCGGGCCTGGTGCGCGGCGTGTGGCGCAGGAACAGCCAGAGCGGCGTAAATCCCTGGTGGGCTCCGTAGACGCCGGCGGTATCGATGGTCTCGACGTCGCCCCTGGCAACGATCCGGATACTCTGGCCGCCGCCCTGCCGCGAGGCGAGGCCGACCTCGTTGCAATACTGGTCACCGTAGCGGGTCTCCACCGGCCTGCCGTCCACCGAGACCTCCCAGTTCAGCACACGCTGGGTCGGCCCGTCCACCGGCGTCAGCCGCAGGCGCTGCACCACGTAGGATACCGGCTGGTCATAGAGATACTCTGTCGCGTGCGCGATCGTCAGTTTCATGCCTGCGACGTCCTACTGGTAGAACCGATAGCCGTCGGAAATCTCGAGGCTGAGCTGATTGTTGCGATTGATGAAGTCTTCCAGGAATTCATGCAGTCCGTGGTCCATGATGTCGTTGATCGAGCCGCGCGTCAGCGTTGCCAGGATTTCCCCCGCCGTGTCGATGGCTTTCGGGCGCAGCCCGTATTCGTCCTCCAGATATTGGAGGTTGCGGACGATCTTTCCATAACTGTAGGCGAGCGAGCGCGGCATGCGGCCGTTGAGAATCAGGAAATCGGCGATATTGGCGGGCACGTAGTCGCCGTCGTAGACCCAGCCGTAGGAACGGTGCGCCGAGGCCGAGCGCAGGATCGATTCCCACTGCATGTTGTCGATCAGCGAGCCCACCTGGCTGACGGCCGGCAGCAGGACGTAATATTTCACGTCGAGGATGCGGCTCGTGTTGTCGGCGCGCTCGATGAAGGTGCCGATGCGCGAGAAATTGTAGATGTCGTTGCGCAGCATCGAGCCGTGGAAGGCGCCTCGGATCAGCCCGCAGCGGTGCTTGATCACCTCGATCAGCCCCGGAAGGTCGACGTCGCGGATCTTTCGCTGCAGGCGCTGCCTGATGTCGATCCAGCACTCGTTCGTCGCTTCCCAGGTCTCGCGGGTGAGCGCGGTGCGCACCATGCGGGCATTGTTGCGGGCGGCCTCGATGCAGGACACGACGCTCGAAGGGTTGCCGGTGTCGCGCAGGAGGTAGTCGATCGCGTCCGACGCTGTCACGGCCGGATGGGTCGCGAGATAGGGTTCGCGCACGTCGGCGCTCTGCAGCACGCCGTCCCAGTCGTCGTCGCCGGTGTCGGTCCGCGTCAGCGACACGCGAAGGCCGACATCGACGAGGCGGGCGATGTTTTCCGCCCGCTCGATATAGCGGAACATCCAGTAGAGGCCGTTTGCCGTTCGTCCCAAAAGCATGGTCAGTCCTCCAGAACCCAGGTGTCTTTCGTACCGCCGCCCTGGCTGGAATTGACCACCAGCGATCCCTTCTTCAATGCGACCCGGGTGAGCCCGCCGGGAATGATCTTCACCTTGTCCGACACCAGCACATAGGGCCGCAGGTCGACGTGCCGGGGCGCGATCCCCTTGTTGACGAAGATCGGCGTGGTCGACAGCGACAGCGTCGGCTGGGCTATGTAGTTCGACGGCTTCGCCTTCAGCTTGGCGGCGAAGGCGACGCGTTCCCTCTTCGAGGCAGTCGGGCCGACCAGCATGCCGTAGCCGCCCGAGCCGTGGACTTCCTTGACCACCAGTTCGTGCAGGTGCTCCAGGACGTAGGCGAGGCTGTCGGGCTCGGAGCAGCGCCATGTGGGCACGTTCTCCAGGATCGGCTTGCGCCCCGTGTAGAACTGCACGATCTCGGGCATGTAGGAATAGATCGCCTTGTCGTCGGCAATGCCGGTGCCCGGCGCGTTGGCGATGGTGATGTTGCCGGCGCGGTAGACGTCCATGATGCCCGGGACGCCGAGCGCCGAATCCGGCCGGAAGGTGAGGGGGTCGAGGAAGTCGTCGTCGACGCGGCGATAGAGCACGTCGATCACCTCGTAGCCGCGCGTGGTGCGCATCTTCACCTTGCCGTCGATGACGCGAAGATCCGAGCCTTCCACCAGCTCGACGCCCATCGTGTCGGCGAGGAAGGCATGTTCGTAATAGGCGGAATTGTAGATGCCGGGCGTCAGCACCGCGACGCGGGGCCTGCCCCCGCAGCCGGGAGGCGCCAGCTGCGCCAGCGACTGCCGCAGGAGGCGCGGATAGTTCTCCACCCGCTGCACCTTGTTCGCCGAGAAAAGCTCCGGGAACATGTGCATCATGGTTTCCCGGTTCTCCAGCATGTAGCTGACGCCGGACGGGGTGCGGGCATTGTCCTCCAGGACGTAGAACTGGTCCTCGCCGGTCCTGACGATGTCGGTGCCGACGATATGGGTATAGACGCCGCCGGGCGGCTTGAAGCCGATCATTTCCGACAGGAAGGCTTCGTTGCGGTCGATCAGCTCGCGCGGGATGCGGCCCGCCTTGATGATCTCCTGCTTGTGGTAGATGTCGTCGAGGAAGGCGTTGATCGCCAGCACCCGCTGCTCGATGCCCTGGGCGAGCCTGCGCCATTCGCGGCCGGAGATGATCCGCGGGATGATGTCGAAGGGGATGAGCTTTTCGGAACTGTCGGCATGACCGTAGACGGCGAAGGTAATTCCCGTCTTGCGGAAGATGTTCTCCGCGTCGCGGGTTTTCTGGATGAGGTGGGCCGGGTCCTGTTGCCGGTACCAGTCGTAGTAAGTCTGGTAGGCGGGGCGCGGTCGCCCGTCAGAAGTCATCATTTCATCGAAAGCCAATGCCCGTTTCCCCTTCGGCTTCTTGAATTCTTACCGGGAGCGATGCAAGACCCGTGCAAATTCGAGGCAATGGCGTGAAAATTCGGCTTTCAGGCAAGGATGACCTGTGGGGTCTGCCGATATTTCAAGCATTCGCCGCAGCTTTGATCGGGATATGTCCCGTTCCATAGGCTTCAGCTCGTCTCACCCTGGTGTCAGTATTTCTGTTTTGACCTTCCCCTACTTCGACCGCTAAGCACCTGCGACGCGTAATCTGTCGTGCCGGAAGGTTCTTAATGCTCGATCGCCTCGCTCCGGCCCTCTTCGTCCTCCTTTGGTCCACCGGCTGGCTCGTCGCAAAGTTCGCGGTCGCGCATGCCGATCCGCTGACCTTCATGGCGGCCCGCCACGCGCTTGCCGCGGTCGCCTTCGCCGGGCTCTGCCTCGCCGTCGGCGCGACCTGGCCGACGAGCCGGCGGATGGTCGGGCATGCGATGCTGTCCGGCGTCTTCCTGCACGGCCTCTACCTTGCGGGCGTCTGGTGGGCGATCGGGCAGGGGTTGCCGGCAGGTATTTCCGGGATCATCGCCGGGCTCCAGCCGCTGCTGACGGCCGCCATGGCGCCGCTCCTGATCGGCGAGCGGCTGCGGCCGCGCCAGAAGATCGGCATTCTCGTCGGTTTCGTCGGCATCCTGATCGCCATCTCGCCGCAGCTTATCGACACGCTGGAAAAGGGGCTGGCCGGGCTCGGGCTTCCGATCCTGGTCAACCTGCTGGCGATGGTCTCGGTGACCTACGGGACGCTCTACCAGAAGCGCTACCTGCAGGAGGGCAACATCCTGACCATTGCCGTGCTGCAGTTCGTCGGCGCGTTCCTCGTGACGATGCCGCTCGCGCTCCTCTTCGAGGACCTGCGCTTCGACTGGACCGGGGAGGCGATCTTCGCCATGGCATGGTCGGTCTTCGGCATCTCCATGGGCGCCGTCGGCCTGCTTCTCTATCTCATCCGCCGCGGGCAGGTATCGCGGGCGGCCTCGCTGATCTACCTGATGCCGCCGGTCGTGGCGATCGAGGCCTTCTTCCTGTTCGGCGAGCCGATGACGCTTCCGATGATCGTCGGCACGGTGATCGTCGTCGCCGGCGTCTACATGGTCAACCGCAAGGCATGAAAAAGGCGGCGAGCCCGCAAGCCGCCGCCTGATTTTTCCTGGACCGCTGCCCGGCTTATGCCGGACGACGCTTGCGGCCTTCGTTGCCGCCGGTGCCGCCGAAGCGGACCGGGCCGGCATTGCCGTTCGCCGGCTGGGCGGGCCGGCCGTGGCCGTTGCGGCTACGCTGGTTGCCGCTCTCGTGGGCGCCATGGGCCGCCGGCGGATTGCCCTTGCGGTGTTCCTTGCGACCTTCGGGCCGGGCCGGGCGGTTCGCCTGGGGCTTTGCTTCCCCTTGCGCCTGGCCGCGATGCTGGCCGTCGCCGCGGGCTTCCCCGCCTTCGCCCTGGAAGAAGGGCTTGCGGGCCGGGCGCTTGCGCTGCTGCGGGCGACCTTCGCCGCCGGCCGGCTGGCCGTTGCCGCCGCGGCCGCGATTGCCGCCCCGGTTGTTGTTGTTGTTGCCGCGCGCCGGGCGGTTCAGCCCTTCCGGGCGCTCGCCGGAGGCGGTTGCGATCTCGATCCCCATCAGCTTCTCGATGTCGCGCAGCAGGCCGGTTTCGTCGGGCGTGCAGAAGGCGATGGCGATGCCGTCGCGACCGGCGCGCGCCGTGCGGCCGATGCGGTGGATATAGGCGTCCGGCACTTCCGGCAGGTCGTAGTTGAAGACATGCGTGACGCCGGGAATGTCGATGCCGCGGGCGGCGACGTCGGTTGCGATCAGCGTCTGGATCTCGCCGTCACGGAAACCCTTCAGTGCCCGCTCGCGCTGGCCCTGGCTCTTGTTGCCGTGGATCGACGCGACGGAATAGCCGATGTGGTCGAGGTGCTTCATCAGCTTCTCGGCCGTGTGCTTGGTGCGCATGAAGACGATGGCGCGGCCGTCCGGATTGGCGGTCAGCGTCTGCTTCAGCAGTTCGGTCTTGTCGTTCTTGCCGGGAAGGAAATGGACGTACTGCTCGACCTTGTCGGCGGCCTTGCCCGGAGGCGTGACCTCGACCTTGACCGGATCGGTCAGGTAGTCGGAAGCGAGTTCGGCGATCGCCTTCGGCATGGTGGCCGAGAAGAGCAGCGTCTGGCGCTTCTTCGGGACCATCTTGGAGATCTTGCGCAGGTCGTGGATGAAGCCGAGGTCGAGCATCTGGTCGGCCTCGTCGAGGACGAGGTAGCGGACCGTGGTCAGCCCGATCGCCCGGCGCGAAATGAGGTCGAGCAGGCGGCCGGGCGTCGCGACGAGGATGTCGGTGCCGCGTTCCAGCATCTGCTGCTGCTTGTTGATGGAGGCGCCGCCGACAACCGAGTTGATCTTCAGCGGCGTGCCGCGGACATAGCTCTTCAGGTTGGTGGCGATCTGGTTCACCAGTTCGCGGGTCGGGGCGAGAATGAGGGTGCGGGTCGTGCGGTTGTCGGGACGCTTCGGGTCCTTCGACAGCATCTCGATCAGCGGCAGGCCGAAGGCGGCCGTCTTGCCGGTGCCGGTCTGGGCGAGGCCGATCAGGTCGCGGCCCTGCAGGAGATGGGGAATTGCCTCAGCCTGGATCGGCGTGGGGTTCTCGTAACCGAGGGTGGAAAGTGTGGATACGAGTTGCTTGGCCAGGCCAAGCTCGTGGAAATTCGTCAAGTCGAATACCTTTTCGGGGCGCCAAAAGCGCATGTCCGGCTGCGGCACCATGCCGTCCGGTCTGCCCCTGGCGTCAAGAACCCCGCGTGAAGTGGGAACTTGTGTGTTGGAAATTGCTTCCCAGCGCGTAAACCCTCAAGGATCGAGGGCGATCTGTCTGTGCGCCTTGTTCCTTCTTCGCGAACTCTTGTCGCAGGGCCAGCTCACGCGGCGGCCGGAAGGTGAAAGCTGGCCTTCATTTGGTCGATGGACGGGCGAAAGTCAAGCCGGGATTTCGCACCTGCGAAAATGAAGGCCCGCGTCCGGCGGTCCGGACGCGGGCCTTTTCCCTTGCTGCGCAGGGCTTCCCGCTCAGTAGCAGACGCGGGCGCGGTAGGCTTCGCCCCATTCGTTCTCCACCCATTCGTAATGGCAGGGCGGCGGGGCGCGATAGTAGGTGCGGCGGTAGACCGGCGGGGGAGGCGGGGCGTATTCGTATTCCGGCTCCACATAGACCCGGCGCGGCTGGGATACGATCGCGCCGCCGATGATGCCGCCGGCAAGGCCCGCGGCAACGCCGGCCCAGACGTCGTCATCGTGGTGGCGGCCGCCCGCCTGGGCTGCCGGTGCAGTCGCCATGACGGCGCCAGCGAGGGTGAGTGCGGCAAAGCCCGCGGACGCGCATTTCTTAAGGACTGTCATCTCTCGTTCCTTTCCCTCCCGGGGGACGGCTCGAAGTTTTCCCGGCAATGGCGGCGGATTGATGAAAGACAGGGCGGGATAGTCTGAACGGCCATTCAGCCAGCTGCTATTGAAGGTTGAATACCTAAGTCGCAGGCGCAGCCCAGGCGGGCATTGTGGCGGGATTGCGGCGAGGCCCGGGCGGTTTTGCGGCGACGGTCGCATCAGGCTGCCGTTAGCTGCTTCGGGCGAAATCCTTTCGCCGGGACCGGCGCGTCAAGAAGTTGTTAACGCTCGCCATGGTTTCATCGCCGAATCGGGGACAACGAGATCGCTGCGCCGGCCGGCCGCAGTTGGAGCGAAGACGGTGGAGATGCATGGCAAACTCCTGACGACGGCATGCGCTCGGATCGACGATCTGCGCGAACCCGCGTTCATCAAGGACAGCACGCTCAACTATGTTGCCGTCAACAGCGCCTATGCGGCGCTGGCGGGAATGTCGCCCGCCGACCTCCTGGGCCAGGCGACCCGCGAGGACGCAAGCCAGCTCGGCCATCCCGACCGGCGCGAGCGGGAATGCCGTGCGCTGATCTTCGGCACGGAGGAAGTCGTCTACTGCTTCGACAGCGAAGGCGAACTCAGCCACGAGATCATGATCGAGCGTTTCGTCACCGAGGACGACCGGACCTATCTATTCGGGGCATTCCTTCCGGCGGGGGAGCCGGGCAGGGTGACAATGCCCGAACCGACACCTGTGGGAGGAGACACCATGAGCCAAGGCGGGGGCGAGCAGGACCTGCAGCTCGAAGATGCGCTGGACCTCCTCGATGTCGGGATCGGCATCTACGACGAGACGGACGCGCTGGTCTATCACAATGCCCAGCTGACCGACTTCTTCGATTCCTTCGGCGTGCGCCTGCGCATCGGCGTCACCTTCGCGGAAATGTGCGAGGAGGTCTATGAGCGCAGCGTCCGCAACAGCCCGCGGCTCGCCGGCAGGGCGCCGCCGGACCGGGACGACTGGGTGAGGGAACGGGTCGCCACCTTCCGCATGCCCTATTCGGAAACCATCGAGCAGCTTTCGGACGGACGCTGGCTGAAGAGCGTCAACAAGCGCCTCGACAACGGCCTCGTCATCACGCTGCGGTCCGACGTCAGCGACTTCAAGGAGCAGGAACACCTCCTGCGCAAGAACATCGGCGAGACGGAGATCCTTCGCGCCGTCCTCGAGGATCTGCCCGTCGCGGTCTTCATGCGCGACAGCGAGCAGCGGCTCGAATTCGTCAACGCCGCCTACGAGCGGATGTTCGGCGACAGGCGCGAGAACATCCTCGGCCGGACCGACGCCGACATGTTCCCCTGGAAGGCCGAGCGCAGCCAGATCGAGAACGACCGCATCCTGGCCGATGGCGAGATCGTCGAAAAGGCCGAGGACAAGAGTTTCCCCGACGGCCGTGTCATCCCGGTCATCACCCGGCAGATGCGGGTCATGGATACCGACGGCAAGCCGCATCTCGTCGGCTCGATCACCGACATATCGCCATACAAGGAAGCCAAGGAGCATGCCGAGAAGCTCCGGGAGGACATGCAGACGATGCTGCACAGCATCCCCGTCGGCATCGGCATCCTCGACAGGGACATGGTGTTCGAATCCGCGAATCCCGCCTTCTACGGCTTCTGGGACGCGGGCGAGCAGTTCGATCTCGTCGGCCGGCCCTACCGGGATTTCCTGAAGGTCAATTACGACAACGGCATCTATCGCGGCATCGACAAGAGCTTCGAGGAAATCTACGCCGAGCGGATCGCCGACCTGATGAAGGACGGCGAACGGCCGCCGATCGAGGTGCGCAGCGCCAATGGCCGCGTCATCCTCATCTCCGGCACAAAACTGTCCGGCGACAAGCTGCTGCTCACCTATACGGACATCACCGCGATCCGCAAACGCGACGAGGAAGTGCGCGCGGCGCAGCGGGCGCTCGACCGCCAGGGCGCGCTGATGCGCGAGGCGACCGGGGCGATGTCGCAGGGCCTGCTGATCCTGCATGACGGCACGATCATGTTCTCCAACGCGTCGCTTGCGGCGATGCTGGAAATCCCCGAAAGCCTCGGTGCGCCGGGGTCGCTCTGGCGCGACGTCTTCCGCTACTGCGTGAAGCGCGGCGATCTCGGCCCGACCGACGAGGCGATGGAAACGCTGCGCCTCTGGGAGGAGAATGTCGCGCAGGGAAATTCCGTGCAGGCGACCTTCCGCATCGAGGGACGCAAGTGGGTCAATGTCGAGGCCAATCTCAGCGGCGACGAGCACTGGCTTGCGGTCTTCACCGATGTCACCGAGGTGAAGGAGCGCGAGGCCGAGCTTACGCGCCTCGTCGAGCGTGCCGAGGCCGCCGACCGCGCCAAGTCGGAATTCCTCGCCAACATGAGCCACGAGATCCGCACGCCGATGAACGGCGTTCTCGGCATGGCGGAACTGCTGGCCAAATCCGATCTCGATACCCGGCAGAAGACCTTCATCGACATCATCGTCAAGTCCGGCAATGCGCTCCTGACGATCATCAACGACATCCTCGACTTCTCCAAGATCGATGCCGGCCAGATGAAGCTGCGCAAGGCGGCGTTCGACCCGGTCGAGGCGATCGAGGACGTGGCGACGCTCCTGTCCTCTTCGGCGGCGGAGAAGGATATCGAGCTCATCGTCCGCGGCGACGCCTCGGTGAAGGAGACCGTGCTCGGCGATGCCGGGCGCTTCCGCCAGATCATCACCAACCTCGTCGGCAATGCGGTGAAGTTCACCGAGAAGGGCCACGTCTTCATCGACCTGCACTCGTCGCCGCTCAGCGAGACGGACATGATGCTGACGGTGCGGATCGAGGATACCGGGCTCGGAATCCCCGAGGAGAAGCTGAGATCGGTCTTCGAGAAATTCTCGCAGGTCGACGCCTCTTCCACCCGCCGGCACGAGGGGACGGGGCTGGGGCTTGCCATCACCGCCGGCCTGGTCGAGCTCTTCGGCGGCCATATCGAGGTGACGAGCGAGGTGGGCAGGGGATCGGTCTTCACCGTCCACCTGCCGTTCCCGGTCGTCAGCGAGCGCGGCACGAACACGGTGCTGCCGGTCAACACCGCCGGCGCGCGGGTGCTGGTGATCGACGACAATTCCGTCAACCGCCGCATCCTCACCGAGCAGCTGACCATGTGGGGTTTCGACACGGTGGCGGCCGAGGGCGGGGCCGAGGGTCTGGCCTTCATGCGCGAGGCGTCCCGCCTCGGGCTCGTCATCGATGCCGTCGTGCTCGACTATCACATGCCCGAGATGAACGGGGTGGATGCCGCTCGCCACATCCGCGCCGACCGCAGGTTCGACGACCTCGGCATCATCTTCCTCACCTCCATGGACATGGCGGGCGACGAGAACCTCTTCACCGAACTGAACATCCAGGCGCACCTGATGAAACCGGCGCGCGCCAACCTCCTGCGCGCCACGATCATCGACGTCGTGCGGTCCGTACGCATGAAGCGCCGCACCGAGCCTGCCGCCGTTGCCGCACAGCCTCCTGCGGTGCCGCGGCCTGCCCAGCCGGACGACGCGGAATCCACGCCGGTCGTCCGTTCCCTTCCCGCCCTCGACGTGCTCGTCGCGGAGGACAACGAGGTCAACCAGATCGTCTTCACGCAGATCCTGCAGGGGACGGGCTGGCGGTTCGAGATCGTCGAAAACGGCGCCAAGGCCGTCGAGGCCTGGCAGGCAAAGGACCCGTCGCTGATCCTCATGGACGTCTCCATGCCGGTCATGAATGGCCATCAGGCGACGCAGAAGATCCGCGAGCTGGAAAAAGAACTCGGCGGCCACGTGCCGATCATCGGCGTGACCGCGCATGCGCTGGAAAGCGACAAGGAACTCTGCCTCGCCGCCGGCATGGACGACTACATGTCGAAGCCGATCAGCCCGGAACTGCTGGAGCAGAAGATCAAGGCCTGGCTGGGAGAGAGCGCCACCTCGGCCTCTGCCGGTTGAGGCGCTCCTCAGCTGCCTGCGGGCGCACGGTGCGCCCCGCGCCGCCTCCCTATCTCCTGCCGCAGAGCATCTCGCGCTTGCCGGCGAAGCCCGGCCGGCGCTCGACGGCAAAGCCCGCGGCCTGGAGATTGCGCCGCACGAAGCCGGCGGCGGCATAGGTGGCGAAGCTGCCGCCCCCGACGGTGTGGTCATGCACGGCCTGCATCAGTTCCGCCGACCACATGTCCGGATTGCGCGACGGCGCGAAGCCGTCGAGATACCAGGCGTCGAAGTGGTCGGGCGCGGCGGTCACGCCCTGCATTGCCGGTCCGACGACCACGGTCAGCCGCGTCTGCGCATCCGCCTCGATCTCCACCTTGCCCTGCGGCGCCAACGGCCATGCGGCCACCAGCGCCCGCCGCTCGGCGTCGATCTCCGGCCAGTGCGACAGGGCCCGGTCGATCTGCGGCGCCTCCATGGGATAGAGTTCGAACGACATGAAATGCAGGGTCGAGCCGGGACGGCGCGCGATCTTCCACTGCCGCCACGTCTCGCAGAAATTGAGCCCGGTGCCGAAGCCGAGTTCGCCGATCAGGAAATCGCCTCCCGCCTGCCAGCGTTCCGGCAGGCCGTTGCCGGCGAGGAAGACGTGGCCGCATTCCAGCCGGCCGTCGCTGCGGCAATAAAAGTGGTCGCCAAACTGGGTGGAAAAGGGCATATCGCCCTCGTGCCACTGAAGGCTCCCGCCATCTGTCCTGGAAATCTCGTCGCTCATGGCCAATGCCGATAATCCCGCCGGCCGGGCCGGTCAATCGCTTCCCGCTTCCGCCGACCTCGTCATCCTCGGCGGCGGGGTCATGGGGCTGTGGGCCGGTGTCAAGGCGGCAAGGCTCGGCGTCCGGACGCTGCTTGTCGATGCCGGGCGAACCGGCGGCGGGGCGAGCGGCGGGCTCCTCGGCGCGCTGATGCCCCATACGCCGGACCGCTGGAACGACAGGAAGCAATTCCAGCTCGAAGCGCTCGTCTCTCTGGAAGAGGAGGTCGCGCGGCTTCAATCGGAGACCGGCCTTTCGACCGGCTACCGGCGCTCCGGCCGTCTCATTCCGCTGCCGAAGCCCCACCTGCGCGACATCGCGCTCCGGAACGGCGAGGAAGCGGGCCGCAACTGGGTCACGGCCGACCGAAGCTTCGGCTGGACGGTCCTGGACGCCCCGCTCGATGCCGGATGGCCCGACGCTGCCGCCTGCGAGGCGGGGCTCGTCCACGAAACGCTTTCCGGGCGCGTCTCGCCGCGGCTTCTGACGGCTGCACTTCGGGCCCGGATCGACCTGTCGGACCATGTGCGGGTCATCGAGAATGCCGCCGCCGAACGGATCGATCCGGACAGGCGGCTGGTGCATCTAGCGGGCGGCCGGACCGTTTCCTTCGGCCACTGCATCATTGCCGCCGGTCACCGTTCGTTTCCGCTCCTGCAGGCAATCGAGCCGGCGTCGCACCTTCCGCTCGGACGCCCGGTCAAGGGGCAGGCGGCGCTGCTCCGGGCAGATATCGATCCGGCCGCGCCGGTTCTCTTCCTCAACGGCCTCTATGTCGTGCCACATGACGACGGGACGGTCGCGATCGGCAGCACGAGCGAGGAGGAATTCGCCGATGCCGCCGCCACCGACCAGAAGCTCGAGGACGTTCTCGCCCGGGCCCGAGAGCTGGTGCCGGCCCTCGAGCGCGCCGAGGTCGTCGAACGCTGGGCGGGGCTCCGCCCGAAGGCGATCGGCCGCGAACCCATGGTCGGGCCGCATCCGGATCATCCGTCCCTCGTCGCGCTGACGGGCGGGTTCAAGGTCAGTTTCGGCCTCGCGCACCGGCTTGCGGATGCCGCCCTTGCCGCGGTCGCCGGCGATCCGATGACGGTGCCGCCCTGCTTCGTGCTTGCCGATCACCTGCGGCTCGCACGCGCCTGACCCCGCCCGCGACGGCCGGCGCTCCCGCCTCTCGACAGCGGGCGGAGGGGTGGCTACCGTCGCGTTTCGTTTTCACAAGGTGATTTGATGTCGTCGAAGGATTACCCGCGCAATCTGGTCGGTTACGGCCGCCATACTCCCGATCCCAAATGGCCGGGCGGTGCCCATGTCGCCGTCCAGTTCGTCATCAACTACGAGGAAGGCGGCGAAAGCTCGATCCTCGACGGCGATCCGGCCTCCGAATCGCTCCTGTCGGAGATCGTCGGCGCGCAGCCCTGGTCCGGCCAGCGCAACCTCAACATGGAATCGATCTACGAATACGGTTCGCGCGCCGGTTTCTGGCGGCTGTGGCGCATGTTCACCGAACTCAAGGTGCAGACCACGGTCTACGGCGTGACGCTCGCCATGGCCCGCAACCCGGAAGCGGTCGCGGCCATGAAGGAAGCGGGCTGGGAGATCGCCAGCCACGGCTACCGCTGGCTGGAATACAAGGATTTCCCCGAGGAGAAGGAGCGCGAGCACATCCGCGAGGCCGTGCGCCTGCACACCGAACTTACCGGCGAGCGCCCCTACGGCATGTACCAGGGCAAGCCATCGGGCAATACGCTGCGGCTCGTCATGGAGGAGGGCGGCTTCCTCTACTCGTCCGATTCATACGCCGACGACCTGCCCTACTGGGTGCCGGGCGCGGGCGGCAGGCCGTTCCTGATCATCCCCTATACGCTGGAGACGAACGACATGCGGTTTGCCACGCCGCAGGGGTTTAATTCCGGCGACCAGTTCTTCACCTACCTGAAGGACGCGTTCGACGTGCTCTACCGGGAAGGGCAGGAGGGGGCGCCGAAGATGCTGTCGGTCGGCCTGCACTGCCGCCTCGTCGGACGTCCCGGCCGCGCCGCCGCGCTGCGGCGCTTCATCGAATACGTGCTGTCCCACGACAAGGTCTGGATCCCGCAGCGGATCGAGATCGCCCGCCACTGGCACGCCCATCACCAGCCGGGAGACGTCGCATGAGCGCCCGCGAGGATTTCATCGCCCGCTTCGGCGGCGTCTTCGAGCATTCGCCCTTCATCGCCGAGCGGGCCTATGACCGGGGCCTCGTCTTCGTGCCGCTGACGGCAAGGGGCGTTCACCAGGCCATGGTCTCGGTCTTCCGCGCGGCGTCCGGCGAGGAACGGCTCGGCGTGCTTCGCGCCCACCCGGATCTGGCAGGCAGGCTTGCCATCGCCGGGGAGCTGACCGAGGAGAGCCGCAACGAACAGGCGGGCGCCGGCCTCGACCGGCTGAACCCGCAGGAGCATGCCCGCTTCACCGAACTCAACGACGCCTATACGCAGAAATTCGGCTTTCCCTTCATCATCGCCGTGAAGGGGCTCGGCAAGGACGACATCCTCGCCGCCTTCGAGGTCCGGATCGGCAACAGCGCCGGCGAGGAATTCGAAACCGCCTGCGCCCAGGTGGAGCGGATCGCCGGCCTTCGCCTCGCCGCCCTTTTGCCGGAAGGATGAGCGCTTTGCCGAACGGGTCGCTGCCCCTATATTGACCGGGATGTCGAGGTGAGCCCGATGAAACCGTCCGAGGTGCTGGAGAAGAACCGGGAAGCGATCCGCGAGATCGTGGCGCGACGTCGCCTGAAGAACCCACGGGTATTCGGTTCGGTCGCACGGGGAGAGGACAGGCCGGACAGCGATCTCGATATCCTCGTCGACCCGTCGCAGGATACCAGTCTGCTGACACTCGGCGGGCTCGAAGGCGATCTCTCCGAGGCGCTCGGCATCCGCGTCGAGGTCAGCGTCCCGGGCGATTTCCCGCCCGCCGAGCGAGCACGCATCGTCAATGAAGCAGTCGCCATATGAGTGACGAGCGCCTCGAGGCTTATTCGCAGGGCGAGTGATCACCGGCGGATGGCTCCTTCCCACCTCCGGACCAGTCGCCTATAGTCTCACTGCGAGGAGTTCGTCATGAGACCGTCCGAGGTGCTGGAGAAGAACCGGGAAGCGATCCGCGAAGCGACGAAGCGCTTCAACGCGGCGAACCCGCGCGTCTTCGGGTCCGTGGCGCGGGGAGAGGACAAGGAGGGCAGCGACCTGGACATCCTCGTCGATGCGCTTCCGGGCTCTACCCTATTCACGTTGGGCGGATTGCATTTCGAGCTTACGACGATCATGGAAGGCGTGAAGGTGGATCTCCGGACGCCGGGAGAACTGCCCGAGCGTATCCGCAGCCGCGTCCTCGCTGAAGCGAAGGTCATATGACCGAGCGCCTTCAGGTCTATCTCGAACAGATGGAGCATGCCGCGCAGGAGGCCCGCGAGTTCACGAGCGGAATGAGTTACGAAGCATTCCTCGAGGACACCCGGACTCAGATGGCGGTCGCGATGACGCTCATCATCATAGGCGAGGCGGTGACACGTCTTGAACGTCATTATCCGGACTTGCTTCTCGACCATCCGGAAATTGAATGGCAGCAGATTATCGGCATGCGGAACCGTGCGGCTCACGGATATCTGACCCTGGACGCGGCCGTCATCTGGAAGACGACGCAGGCGTCGCTGCCCGAACTCCTCGACAAGCTCCACCTTCTCCGCCACTGGCGCCCGCAAGGCGAATGATCATGCCCCTTGAACTGCC
>JAEZHO010000015.1 GCA_023416545.1 Pseudomonadota bacterium | reverse complement strand
GATCAGCGCGGCGATCCAGCCCAGGGAGCGTGCGTGGTCGAGCAGGAAGGCATATGAGACGAGCGCCGGGGCGACGCCGAAATTGATGATGTCGGCGAGCGAATCCATCTGTACGCCGAAGCGGGATGTCGCCTTGAGGAGCCGCGCGATGCGCCCGTCGATGCCGTCGAGGAAGGCGGCCAGCAGCACCATGGCCACCGCCAGTTCGTAGCGTCCCTCGAAGGCGAGCCGGATGCCCGTCAGCCCGGCGCAGATGGCGAGAACCGTGATCAGGTTCGGCACCATCAGGCGGACCGGTATTTCCCGCAACCGGGGGCCCCGTCCGCTCGTGTCGGACCGTGGTGTCTCTGGCGGGGAAACGGGGCTCTCCATGCGCTCTCCTCTGGGCTTAGCTGCGGCGGCTGATGGTCGGGCCCTTGGACGAGCCGAATTCGGCGATGACGGTTTCGCCGCCGTAGGTCATCTGGCCGACGGAAACGCGCGGCTGCGCACTTGCCGGCAGATGGACGTCGAGGCGGGAACCGAAACGGATGAGGCCGAAGCGCTCGCCGGCATTGAGGGGCTCGGTCGGCTTGACCCAGCAGACGATGCGGCGCGCCACGAGACCGGCGATCTGCACGACGCCGATCTTGCCCTGATGGGTCTCGATCACGATGCCGTTGCGCTCGTTGTCCTCGCTCGCCTTGTCGAGTTCGGCGTTGACGAACTGGCCGGCCCGGTACTGGATTTCCGTCACCTGGCCGCGCATGGGGGCGCGGTTGATATGGCAATCGAAGACGTTCATAAACACCGAGATGCGCAGCATGGGCTCGGTGCCGAGGTTCAGTTCCGCCGGCGGAACCACCATCTGCACGGAGGAGACGCGACCGTCCGCCGGGCTCAGCACGAGGTCGTCGTCCTGCGGCACCACGCGTTCGGGGTCGCGGAAGAAATAGGCGCACCAGAGCGTCAGCACGAGACCGATCCAGAACAGCGGCTCGGCAATCCAGCCGAGGATCAGCGATGCGATGAAGAAGGCAGCCACGAAGACGTAGCCTTCCTTGTGGATCGGCACGAGCGTGTTGCGGATGGTGTCGAACAGATTGATCAACCCGGATCTCCTCAAGATGTCAGCGTTTGCTGACTACAGGCAAACAGTCTGGGGGGCAATGCGGTTCCGCGGCAGGCGGGAACACTTGGACCCGCGGGCCTCGTTATTGCGGATCGACCCAGCCGAGCCACGTCGTCAGCGCCAGAAGGGGCGAGCCGTAGAGCATGAGCACGAGCGCGTAGGCAAGCGCGACGGCGAGGGCAAACATCATGCGTTTGGTCGAGTATCTCAAAGTCCTGTCCTTCATTCACCAGCCGGTGCGCCGCGCGCCACGACGCCGAGATCGTCGCTCTCGCGCACCTTCCGGAGCTGTTCCTCCGCCTGCGTCGCTTCGCGCTGGCGGTTCCACATCGAGGCATAGAGGCCGTTTTGCGAAAGCAGCCCGGCATGGGTGCCGCGTTCGGCGATCCCGCCATCACGCAGGACGATGATCTCGTCCGCGTTGATGACCGTCGAAAGCCGATGGGCGATCACCAGCGTCGTGCGGTTCTTGGAGACGACGTCGAGCGCCGCCTGGATTTCGTGTTCGGTCGTCGTGTCCAGCGCCGAGGTGGCTTCGTCGAGGATGAGGATCGGCGGCGCCTTGAGGATGGTCCGGGCAATCGCCACGCGCTGCTTCTCGCCGCCGGAAAGCTTCAGGCCGCGTTCGCCGACCATGGTGTCGTAGCCGTGCGGCAGGCGCTCGATGAAGGAGCCGATCTGCGCCACCTCTGCGGCGGCGCGCACCTCGTCCTCGGTCGCGCTCGGGCGGCCGTAGCGAATGTTGTAGGCGATCGTATCGTTGAAGAGGACCGTATCCTGCGGAACCATGCCGATCGCTGCCCGCAGCGATTTCTGCGTGACATCGCGGATGTCCTGTCCGTCGATCGCGATCGTCCCCTGCTGGATGTCGTAGAAGCGGTAGAGCAGCCGCGAGATCGTCGACTTGCCGGCACCCGAAGGTCCGACGATGGCGACGGTCTTGCCGGCCGGGACCTCGAACGACACGCCCTTGAGGATCGGTCGCTCCGGATCGTAGAAGAAATGTACATCGCGGAAGGAGATCGCGCCCTGGCGGATCTGCAAGGGGCGGGCGTCCGGCTTGTCGACCACTTCCGCCTCGACCTGCAGGAGGTCGAACATCTGCTCGATATCGGTCAGCCCCTGGCGGATTTCGCGATAGACGAAGCCGATGAAGTTGAGCGGCACGGAAAGCTGCAGAAGCAGCGCGTTGATGAAGACGAAGTCGCCGATGGTTTGCTCGCCGCGCTGCACCGCCAGCGCCGACATCACCATCATCACCATCATGCCGAGGCCGAAGATGACGCCCTGGCCGAAGTTCAGCCAGCCGAGCGACGTCCATACCTGCGTCGCCGACTTCTCGTAGCGGGCCATGGAGGCATCGAAACGCCTGGCCTCCATCTCCTCGTTGCCGAAATACTTGACCGTCTCGAAGTTGAGGAGCGAGTCGATCGCCTTGGTGTTGGCGTCCGTGTCGCTGTCGTTCATCGAGCGGCGGATGGCGATGCGCCAGTCGCTCGCCCGCACGGTGAACCAGACATAGGCCCAGACCGTTACCGCGGTGATCGCGACGTACGAGAAGCCGTAGGTGAACCAGAAGATGACGGCGGTGAGCAGGAACTCGATCAGCGTCGGCACCGAATTGAGGATGGTGAACCGGACGATGGTCTCGATGCCCTTCGTGCCGCGCTCGATGATGCGGGAAAGCCCGCCGGTCTTGCGCTCGAGGTGGAAGCGCAGCGACAGCTGGTGCATGTGCACGAAGGTCCTGTAGGCGAGCTGCCGCACGGCATGCTGGCCGACGCTCGCAAACAGCGCATCGCGCAGCTGGTTGAGGCCGACCTGGAAGATGCGCGTCAGGTTATAGGCGATCACCAGCACGACGGCGCCGAGCAGGAAGGCCGGCAGGATGCCCGCCATGTCGAGCCTGCCGTTCAGCGCGTCCGTCGCCCATTTGAAGAAATAGGGAACGCCGATCAGGACGAGCTTGGCGAGGAACAGGAAGACCGTTGCCCAGACGACGCGTCGCTTCAGGTCGGCGCGTCCGTGCGGCCACATGTAGGGCCACAGGTTCACCAGCGTTCCGAGCGGATTGCTGGAATCCGCCGAAACGGTCTTCTTCGTCGCTGCCATCTGAATCTCCGGAGGGCCCGCTGCCTGATGCGCACTTAGGACGCGGGCGCCGGCGATGCAATAGGCCTAAGGGGGAAGCGGGGGAGCGAGCGGAAGCCGGGCCGGCGCTCTTGCCGGCCCTGAACGACTTCCGCGGTCGAGGGTTAGAGCTGCTGCTTCTGCAGGCGCTTGCGATGAAGCTCCTCGGCATCCGGGAGCGCCTCGTCCGGCACGCCGAAGATCTGGCCCGGTTCGATCAGGTCCGGATTGGCGATCTGGTCCTGGTTGGCGAGGTAGATGGTCGTGTAGCGGACGCCCTGGCCGTAGACCCGCCGGGAGATCTGCCACAGCGTGTCGCCGCGGCGGATGATCACGGAGGTGCGCGCCTGCGTGAGCGGTGCCTGCTCAATGGTCTTCGGGCCTGCCTCGGCTGCCTGCTCGGCACTCGGCGCACCGGCCTCGGCGCTTTCCGGGGTCGCGGGGCCGACGGCTGTCGAGATTGCCGCGGCAAGTTCGGGAAGCGCGGCCTGCAGGGCGTCCGGCTGCGGAGGCAGGACGTCGATGGCCGCAAGGGCGGCGCCCGCCTGCTTTACCGTCTGGTCGACGATGTCGCGTGCAGTCGCGCTGGCGCCGGCCGGGAGGCGGTATTCCGACAGCGACCTGAGGGCGATGACCGTGCCCGAGCGCGCCGCGGCGACTTCCTCGGCGGACGGCTGCCCGCCGTTCTCGTAGAGCCCCTGCAGCAGGGCGAACGCCCGGGCTGCCTCGTTGCGAAGCCTGTCGAAGGCACCGCCGTCGATCTCGGAGATCGAGGCTTGGCCGTCCTGGCCGGCGACCGCCGCGACCTGCGCGCCGGCGGGCCGGTCGAACGGAACCTCGACGCGGAGCGCCGTCTTGCCGGCGCCGTCCATCAGTTCGACCGCGATGGTGTGGGTGCCGACCGGCAGGTCGATCGTCCCCTCGATGACGAAATTGCCCTCATTGGTGGCCTTGGCGCGTCCGACCGTCTGGTCGTCAGCAAAGCCGAGCAGCGAGGCCCCGGAAGGCGCGCGCCCGGCGATGAACAGCCGGCTGCCCTCGATCTCGACGGCGCTGATCTGGATGTCGGCCGCCGAGGTGGGCGCAGCCGGTGCCTCGGGCAAGGCTGCCGAGGGAACAGTCGCCATCGGCGGGGCGGCGGCGACCAGGTCCGATGCCGCGCCGGGAAGCTCGGGAAGGGGCGGCGCGGCGCTGTCCGCGCCGGCGGGCGCCGTATTGCTGGCGTTATTTTCGGCGTCCGGAAGGGCAATCAGCCGGCTCGCCTTGCCGGGCTTGGTGACCATGGCGAGCAGCTTGCCGTCCTTGCTCTCGGGGACGGAGACGGTCGCCGTTTCTTCCGAGACCACCGTTTCGCCGCCCTTGCTCGTGGCGCGCAGGACAAGCTGATGGTCGCCGGCCGGCAGCGGCTGGTCGAGGACGATCGCGAAGTCGCCGCTCGGGCCTGCCTTGATGGCGGCGACGATGTTGTCGCCGGAAGCGACCTCGACCGTGGCATCCGGTTCCGCGCGGCCGGCGATGACGGTCGAGCCGTTCGGCTCGACGCGCAGGACGTCGAAGGCGGGTGTCACGGAGCCGGCGGCTGCACCGGATCGGGCGCCTGGGACAGCGGAGGAGGGCTCGCTCGCGTTCGGCGCGCCGGCCGCCGGAGCGGCGGATGCCATGTCGGTGGCGGCGACGCCCTCTGACGGCTTGCCTGCCGTATCACCGGTTGCCTGCGTCGGGGCCACAGCCTCCTTGACCGTCTCGCCGGCGGCATTGATGTTGTCGCTGAGCTGCTGCCCTTCGTCGGAGATTCTCGGGAGCACGAAGAAGACCATCAGCAGCGTTGCGACTGCGAGTACGGAAAGGGCCAGCCAGCCGGCGCGGTTTCTCATGTTCATTCATCTCCGGGCGGATGTGCCACCCCTTCGGATTACCCGTTTCTGGCTTGTTTCACAAGCTTTTCGCGCTTTGCGGGCTTGCCGTTCCGGGCGTTTCCCTCCACTTTTGCGAAGCACCGCGTCGGCGGTTCGCGCTCACGAATGTCTCTGGAGTTGATGGTGTCCATTCAGTCGATCTGTGTCTATTGCGGTTCCCAGCCGGGCCGTGATCCTGCCTATCTCGCAGCCGGCCGCGCGCTCGGAAAATCGATCGCCGCGCACGGCCTGCGCCTCGTCTATGGCGGCGGCACCAAGGGCATCATGGGAGCGGTCGCCGCGGGCGTGCTCGCCAACGGCGGGCAGGTGACCGGCATCATACCGGAATTCCTCGTGGATATGGAGGCCACCCGTCATTCGCTCGGCCAGCTGGACGAACTGATCGTCACGGAGGACATGCATGCGCGCAAGCACGCCATGTTCGAGCGCGCCGATGCGTTCGTCACCCTTCCCGGCGGCATCGGTACGCTGGAGGAAATCGTCGAGATCATGACCTGGGCGCAGCTAGGCCGTCACGAGAAGCCGATGGTCTTCGCCAATATCGGCGGCTTCTGGAAGCCGATGCTCGATCTCGTCGACCACATGCGCGACCAGGGCTTCATCCATCGCGCCCACCTCGTGCGGCCGCTGGTGATCGACGACGTCGAGGACATCGTCCCGGCGATCCTGGACCAGGCCGCCGAAGTCACTCCCGCCTCGGGCGAGGAAGCGGTGATCTCCCGCCTGTAGCGGGTGTTTCCCCTCAGGCCGCGGCGACTTCAGTTGCCGCGCGCCTGTGCCAGCATGGCCCAGCTGTAGATGGCGAGTGCCGCCCAGATCAGCACGAAGGCCCCGAGCTTCACCATGCTGAGCGGCTCGTGGAAGACGAAGACGGCGATCAGGAAGATCATCGTAGGAGCGATGTACTGCATGATGCCGATGGTCGAGAGCCGCAGAAGCTTGGCGCCGTTCGCATAGATCATCAGCGGCCCGGCGGTGATGGCGCCGCTCACCGCTAGCAGGAGCGTGTCCGAGAGGCTGCCGTGGAAGAGATGTCCGTCGCCCGACATTTCCGTGTAGATGATGAAGGCGAGGGCGAACGGCGCGAGGATCAGCACTTCCAGGAAGAAGCCCTGGTTCGGTCCGACGGGCAGGGTCTTGCGGAAGAAGGCGTAGAAGCCCCAGGTGACCGTCAGGATCAGCGACGCCCAGGGAAGCCCGCCGGCGTCATAGGTCAGGATCGCGACGGCCGCGGCGACAAGCGCGATCGCGACGAGCTGCACCGGCTGCAGCCGCTCCTTGAGGAGGATCGCCGCAAGAAAGATGCTGAACAGCGGGTTGATGAAATAGCCGAGAGCGGTGTCGAGGGCACGGTCGACGGAGATTGCCCAGACATAGATGCCCCAGTTCACGGTGATCAGCGCGGCGGTCAGGCCGGCCATCATCAGCGTCCGCGGCGAACGGAAGGCCGCCTTCAGTTCCGAGGTATTGCGCAGGATCAGCAGCACGAGGCCGGCGATCGGCACCGACCAGACGATTCGGTGCGCCAGGACTTCGAACGGCGATATGTGCGACACCGCCTTCATGTAGATCGGCAGGAAGCCCCACAGCACATAGGCCGTGAGCGCAAAGGCGAAACCGCGGGCGGAATCCTCGTTCTTCGCCGGGACGGGCGCTTCGGTGGTGGCCATGGATGCTTCCGATCGTCTTCTGTGCCTTATGCCTGCCCTCTACTCCCGAGGCGGGGAGGGGACCAATTCATTTGCGTGAAGAATTGATCGCGGTCATGAATTTGAACTGTCTTATCCAGGGACGCCGGAGGCTGAATGACGTTCGATAACCAGCCGTATCACCGCCAGCTCTTCGCACGCCAGGTCCTGGCCAAGGCCGGCTTGGCGAGGAAGGCTGGGGTCTCTTAACGCTGGACCCGTGATTACTCCGCCGCCATCCGCCCTGCCATGTGGCGGTTCTTCATCAGCTTGTAGACGATGGAATCCGTCAGCGCCTGGAACGAGGCGTCGATGATGTTCTCCGACACGCCGACCGTCCACCAG